>JBELMC010000009.1:0-44614 GCA_042096155.1 Dinoroseobacter sp. | reverse complement strand
CGAAGGCATGGCAATCGCCCGTGCAAAGGGCAAGCTGCGCGGTAAACAGCCAAAGCTGTCAGAGAAGCAACAACGCGAGCTGACCCGAATGCATGCCACCGGTGAGTATTCTATCAGCGATCTGGCCGAAGTGTTTTCCGTTTCAAGGCCCACAGTTTACCGGACACTCAAACGTGCTCGGCTCGCTCACACATAAAAGTTCACGTGCAACCCCAAAGGCAATGCGGATGGCAGCGGCATGCGCGCAATTGGCCCGTCTGCCAAAGCGTCCGCACGAAATACGTTGAAAACAGAACGCTCTTTCGTCACGTCAAGCGAGATTCCAAATAGCCAGCCGTCTCCTTCCATGGTTGCACCGGGGCGACGCACGAACAGATGGTCTTCGGCTATTTCCATGTCACTGTATCGGAAGCTTTGTGTGTCTCCGGTTTCGTGATCTACCTGGTTCACCCGATCAAAGCCTTGCCCGACATTCGCCCGGCCCGATTGCCAAGGGCTTAATGTCTAAGAGACTGTTACCGAAAAATGGACGCCACAGCCAAATCGATTCAAATCTCATCTGAGCCATTTCATCCCCGGACTGAACATTTGGAGCCGCATGTAGAGCGGATTTTTCAGCAGATCGCAGATAAACGCAGCAGCGGTTTGCATTCCGCGGGTGGCCGCACCGGACAATCTCTGCCGCGCAGCCTGTGCGATTCGAGAAACATGTAGACGAAATGGTAAATTGGTAATATTATTTTACCAAATATCTGATAAGGACCCCGTCATGGACATGCCGACCCCAAGCCCGATGATTTTGGCCAAAAAGGATCGCGTCATCGCACGTTTGCATGATGTATTGCCCGCAGATGCAGTGATCCATGAGATCGAAGAAACGCGCGCCTATGAATGTGACGCGTTGACAGCTTATCGTTGCCCGCCCTTGGCTGCAGTCTTGCCATCGACAACCCAACAGGTCAGCGACGTTTTGCGCGTGTGTTATGAGGAAGGCGTTCCGGTTGTGCCGCGCGGATCCGGCACGTCATTGGCAGGTGGAGCACTTCCCACGGCCGATTCGGTTATAGTGGGCGTCGCCAAGCTGAACCAGGTGTTGGAAACGAATTACCACGACCGCTACATAAAAGTTCAATCGGGGCGAACCAATCTGAGCGTGACCGGCGCGGTGGAAGAAGAAGAGTTCTTCTATGCTCCCGACCCGTCTTCGCAACTGGCCTGTGCGATTGCGGGCAATGTGGCGATGAACTCGGGCGGAGCGCATTGCTTGAAATACGGTGTCACAACAAACAATTTGCTGGGTGTTACCATGGTGTTGATGGACGGCACAGTGGTGGAGCTTGGAGGCGGCCATCTTGACTCAGCTGGCTATGATCTGCTGGGGGTTGTGTGCGGCTCGGAAGGTCAGCTGGGCATCGTGACCGAGGCCACGCTGCGTATTTTGCGCAAGCCAGAAGGGGCGCGCCCGGTTTTGATCGGGTTCAATGATAACGAGATCGCAGGTGCCTGCGTTGCAGAGATCATTAAAGCCGGTGTTCTTCCTGTCGCGATCGAGTTCATGGATCGGCTGTGCATCGAGACAACAGACAAGTTTTCAGGGGCAGGCTATCCACAATGCGAAGCGCTGCTGATCGTCGAGGTTGAGGGTTCAGATGCTGAGATCGACGATCAATTGAGCAAGATCATGGCGATTGCTCGCAAGTATGACCCGGTCGAGCTGCGCGAAAGTACGTCGGCGGCAGAAAGTGCGAAGATCTGGAAGGGTCGAAAATCTGCGTTCGGAGCGATTGGCCAGATCAGTGACTATATGTGTCTGGACGGGACGATCCCGGTCTCTGCCTTGCCTATCGTGCTGAAACGCATCTCGGAATTGGCTGATCACTACGGATTGCGCGTCGGCAATGTCTTTCATGCAGGCGACGGGAATATGCACCCTCTGATTTTATATGATGCCAACAAACCAGGCGATTTGGAATTATGCGAAGCGCTTGGAGCCGAAATTTTGAAGTTGTGCGTTGCGGTCGGCGGCTGTTTGACCGGCGAGCACGGGGTCGGAATTGAGAAGCGCGATCTCATGTTTTCTCAGTTTGATGCGCAGGACATGGAAGCGCAGTTATGGGTCAAAGACGTATTTGATCCCAAGTGGTTGCTGAATCCGGCCAAAGTATTTCCGCTGACTGTCACGGAGGCGCGACGTGCCTTGTTGACGGTTGCAGCAGAATAATTCGAAGCAGGCTGCGCGGCCAGATCCAAGAACATCTGGGCGTCGTGCCCTCAAATGCACAGAGTGATTTCGAACAACGAAAAGGAAAGGGTGATGCTTGCACCGACCACAGAGGCCGAATTGGCCGATGCTATTGCGCAGGCTTCTGGCCCATTACGGATCATCGGTAGCGGCACGCGCCCGATTGGCGCTCCTATACCAGGCGAGGTTCTAAGCACGGCAGGAATGTCTGGCATCGACTTGTATGAGCCGGGCGCATTGACGATGGTTGCTCGGGCCGGGACCCCATTGGCCGAAGTCGAACGCACCCTGGCGGCGCAGAACCAGCGTTTGCCATTTGAGCCGATGGACCACCGGGTGATGATGGGCACTGATGGGGTGCCGACAATTGGCGCCGTTGCAGCGGCAAACATTTCGGGACCGCGACGGATTCAGACGGGCGCTTGTCGGGATTGTTTGATCGGTGTGCGATTTGTTGATGGGGTCGGGACAGCGATCAAAAATGGCGGCCGTGTCATGAAAAATGTCACTGGGTATGATTTGGTAAAGCTGATGGCGGGCGCCTATGGCACGCTCGGGGTGCTCAGCGAGGTGTCATTCAAGGTGCTGCCAGGGGTCGAAACCTGTGCGACAGTGTTGATCGACGGCCTATCGATTGAAGACGGCGTGCGGGCCATGAGCATGGCGTTGGGCTCACCCTACGAGGTATCGGGCGCAGCGCATGTCCCAAAGGGGCCAGCTGATGCACCGGTGACCATGTTGCGGATTGAGGGTTTTGCAGACTCTGTGGCCGATCGGGCGGGCAAATTGGCGTCTGAGCTGACCGCGTTTGGAGACAACCGAATTCAAGACGACCATGCGGATGTCACTGCGAGTTGGGCATGGATCCGGGATGCGGCCAAATTTCAAGGAACCAAGGGTGACATTTGGCGGATCTCAGTCAAACCCTCGGATGCGCCCGCTGTTTGTGCCGCGCTCGACACAGATCAGGTGCTGCTGGATTGGGGGGGTGGCCTGATCTGGGCGGAAATGCCTTGTGGGACCGATGCCCGTGCAAAACTCAGCGGCTTACGCGGCCATGCCACGCTGATTCGCGCCTCGGAGGCAACAAGTCTTAAGCTTGGGGTGTTCCACCCTGAAGCGACGCCGCTGGCGGCAATATCGCGACAACTCAGGGCGCGTTTTGATCCGCGCGGCATCCTCAACCCTGGATTGATGGGATAGATTTATGCAAACGATGTTTTCGCCTCAGCAGTTGAACGACCCTGCAACTGCACGTTCGAACGAAATTCTACGAACTTGTGTGCATTGCGGCTTTTGCACGGCCACGTGTCCAACTTATCAGGTTCTCGGAGACGAGCTCGACAGTCCTCGGGGTCGAATCTACCTGATTAAAGATATGCTGGAGAGCGGTCGCCCTGCGGATGAAAAAACGGTCGAGCATATCGACCGCTGTCTGTCCTGTTTGGCCTGTATGACCACCTGCCCTTCTGGCGTGCATTACATGCATCTTGTGGATCATGCGCGCGAATATATCGAGCAAACCTACCAGCGCCCCGTTACCGACCGGATATTGCGGTGGATTCTGGCGCAGATCTTGCCCTATCCGACCCGGTTCCGTCTGGCCTTGCTTGGGGCCAAGATCGGCCGTCCATTTGCGTTTTTGATGCCCGATGCACGCTTGAAAGCGATGCTTGAAATGGCGCCCAAAACAATACCGCCAGTCAGCCGCAATGATGATCCCCAGACATTTGCACCACAAGTGGCGCGTAAGAAGCGGGTCGCGCTGATGACGGGCTGTGCTCAGAAGGCGCTGAACACCGACATCAATGACGCGACGATCCGGGTGCTGCGACGGCTGGGCTGCGAGGTTGTGATCGCAGATGGCGCCGGCTGTTGTGGTGCATTGACCCACCACATGGGCAAGACCAAACAAAGCCACGCGACAGCTGCCCGAAACATCAAGGCTTGGGTGGCTGAAATGGATGCTGACGGACTTGATGCGATTGTCATTAACACCTCGGGATGTGGCACGACGGTCAAGGATTACGATCATATGTTCCGCAACGATCCCTTGGCCAAAGACGCGCAACGCATCTCTGAGATTGCCATGGACATCAGTGAAATCCTTATGGAGCTGGACATCGAGAGGGGCGAGAAAAAGGACCTGACTGTCGCCTATCACGCCGCATGCTCGTTGCAGCACGGCCAGCAGATCAAGACCTTTCCTAAGGACTTGCTGCGTCGAGTTGGTTTCACGGTGGTTGAGCCAACAGACAGCCACCTGTGTTGCGGCTCGGCTGGAACCTATAACCTGATGCAACCTGTGATTTCCAAGCAGTTAAAGAAGCGCAAAGTCCAGACGCTAGAGGCCAAAAACCCAGACTTGATCGCGGCCGGGAATATTGGCTGCATGATGCAAATCGGCGGTGCGACGCAGCTTCCGGTTGTCCACACGGTTGAGCTGCTTGATTGGGCCACCGGTGGGCCAGAGCCGCGCGCTTTGTGCGAGCATCGCGAAGAGGGCCCAGCGCCGATCGCACCTGCAATCCCGAATTTGCGCTGATGGCCTAAATTTGGTCAAATTGATTGGGCATCGGGAAAGCGTTATGAGACGCTTTTTCTTGTCCCTCTTTTGTGTCTTCGCGTTTCCGGTTTATGCGGACGAACTTTTGGAGCTGAACACAGCTGACCAGATTCGTAGCTACACGGCTGTTGGCCGCCTGGAGCTGAACGGACGCGGCTTTTGTACGGGCACTTTGATTTCAATCGATCTGGTACTGACCGCCGCGCATTGCTTGTATGAAAAGGGCACGGATAGGCTTGTGCCGTTGGAAGGTCTCACGTTCAATGCGGGTTTGCGAAATGGACGGGCCGAAGCCACCCGCAGAGTGCGTCGCGCTGCGATCCATGCCCAATATCTATCGGGCGGCGATGATGCCGTAACGCGCGTGTCGACCGATTTGGCCTTGATCGAATTGCTACGGCCGATCCGGAATTCGCGAATTGCGCCTTTGATGGTCGAGCGCAACCATAGGTCTCTGACCCAGGTGGCTTTGGTGTCCTATGCCAAAGACCGTGAAGACGTGTTGTCGCTTGAACGCTCTTGTGACGTACTGGCCCGCCAAGAATCGATGCAGATACTGTCTTGCGATGTAGACTTTGGCGCCTCGGGCGCGCCGGTATTTGTCATGGAAATGGGCGTCCCGCGGGTTGTTGCGGTCGTGTCGGCCATGTCCAGTTGGGGTGGCGATAAAGTGGCGCTTGCAGCCACAGTTGAAACCACGGTTGACGATCTGCGCTCGCGTCTCAGTGATGGCACCGGCACGGTGGGTCAGGTGATCCCGCAAATTCGATCTGTCGGGGGATCTGGGACCCGCATGCCAGGCGCGGGGGCAAAATTTCTGCGTCCGTAGGGGTCTTGAACCGGAATTTTTGTTGCCCATATCTTGAGGGCGATGGTCGCCATTCGGGGCCATTGCACACCAACGCCGGATCGCTTTTGCAAGGGTTCGGCACGCAAACCACATTGCTCTATGAGGATGAGACCCATGCGTCAGATTGATATGACCCCTTTGTACCGTGCCACTGTTGGCTTTGATCGCTTCGCCGATATCGTCGATCGTGTGATGACAGCAGACCCATCGGGACAGTCGGGATACCCCCCGTTCAACATCGAGAAAACTGATAATGACAGCTACCGCATTTCGATCGCGGCGGCCGGATTTTCGGAAGAAGATCTGAACATCGAGGTGCGCGAACATGCGCTGCACGTCTCGGCCAAAAAGCCCGACGAAGAAAACACAAAGACCTACCTGCATCGCGGGATCGCCACGCGCAGCTTCGAAAAGCGCTTCCAGCTGGCCGACCATGTCCGTGTTGTTGGAGCGTCACTTGTCAGCGGCATGCTTGACATCGATCTGAAGCGCGAAGTGCCCGAAGCGTTGAAGCCACGCCGGATCGAGATCTCGGGCCCTAAGACTGTTGATATGACAGCGGTCGAAGCAACTGCCGCCTGAGCTGGTGCGTCATCTATGACGTTATGGAGAACTTGAGCCCTCCGAAACGGCTCGAAACCATAAAATTCGAAGCGTCAGCATAGGTTTGGTCGGTCAGATATATCGTCAAACCCCTTCCATTGGCGAAAGGCGCGTCCTAGGGGCGCGCCTTTTGGGCAAGCGTCGCACGATGTGAAAATCAGATCGCCGTGCAGATATACTTCATTTCCAGATATTCCTCGATGCCGTGATGCGATCCTTCGCGCCCGAGGCCGGATTGTTTGATGCCGCCGAAAGGGGCGACTTCAGTGGAGATGATCCCGGTATTGACACCAATTATGCCGTATTCGAGTGCCTCGGCGACTTTTGTGACACGGCCGATATCACGAGCGTAGAAATACGCGGCAAGCCCGAAAATGGTGTCGTTGGCCATCTCGATGACATCGCTTTCGTCTTCGAATTTGAACAATGGTGCAAGAGGACCAAAGGTTTCCTCATGCGCGACCTTCATGCTCTGAGTGACGCCGGTCACGATTGTGGGTGTAAAATACAATGCGCCAGTGGTGTCGCGCGTGCCACCGGTCAAAACTGTGCCGCCTTGGGCTTTGGCATCCTCAAGGTGATCTTCGACTTTGGCTACGGCGTCGGTATTGATAAGCGGGCCCATGGTGACGCCTGCGCTAAACCCATCGCCAAGTTGAAGGGTCTCCACCGCCGTTTTCAGTTTGGCGGCGAAGGCATCATAGACGCCTGCCTGGACATAGATCCGATTGGCGCAGACGCAGGTCTGGCCATTGTTGCGGAACTTGCAGATCATCGCACCGGCCACGGCGGCATCCAGATCAGCGTCGTCAAACACGATAAATGGCGCGTTGCCCCCCAGCTCCATCGAGCATTTTTTCACCTGATCGGCGGATTGGCGCAGCAGGATCCGGCCGACTTCGGTTGAACCGGTGAAGGTCATTTTTCGAATCGTGGGATTTTCCGTCATTTCGGTGCCAATCTCGTCGCCGCGACTCGCCGTCAGCACGGAAAAAAGACCCTTCGGCAGACCTGCGCGATCTGCCAGAACACCAAGTGCAAGCGCCGAGAGCGGGGTATCTTCCGCAGGCTTGGAAATAAAGGCACAGCCCGCCGCAAAAGCGGGACCAGCTTTGCGCGTGATCATGGCGCTCGGGAAATTCCAAGGGGTGATCGCCCCAACGACGCCAATGGCCTGCTTGATCACCTGGATGCGGGTGCCGGGCACGGTGGCAGGGATGGTCTCACCGTAGATCCGTTTGGCTTCCTCGGCGAACCACTCAAAGAACGATGCTGCGTAGCCGATCTCGGCTCTTGCCTCGGCCAATGGTTTGCCTTGCTCCGCGGTGAGGATCGTGGCCAGATCATCTTGGTGTTCCAACATCAGCTCATGCCAGCGACGCAGCACGGCCGCGCGGTCCTTCGCGGTTTTTGCGGCCCAGTGTTTTTGGGCAATTTCAGCGGCAGCAATGGCACGGGATGTTTCGGCCCGGCCCAGATCCGGCACACTGGCAATCACGTCGCCGCGCGCTGGATTGGTTACGTCAAAGCGCGCGCGGTTGTCCGCTTCGACCCAATCTCCTGCCAGATAAGCCTTGGTCACCAGCAAGGCTGGATCGCGGAGCATTCCCTTCAGATCGGTCGTCGTATCTAGCATTGCGGCCTCCTGTGGCATTACGCTAGCCGTTAGGTAATTCGCATGACTGGAGAGATCAAATGGATTGGGACGACGCCTATGCCAATGCGGCCCATATTGCGGGTGCCGACGCCTATCCAGACCGCTGGGCGGCCGAAGCCAAAGCGTTTCGCGCGGCGACCCGGCACCAGACTTTGCGCTATGGCGCTGGCCGCCGAGAGGTCCTGGATCTGTTCTATCCTGCAGATGCAGCGACGGGGCTCGTGGTTTTTGTGCATGGCGGCTACTGGCTTCGCTTTGACAAAGGATATTGGAGCGCCTTTGCTGCCGGTGCGCTGGCCAAAGGCTACGCTGCCGCGATCCCGACTTATCCATTGGCGCCGGATGCGACGATCCCAGAGATCACCTTATCCCTTGCGCGCGCTGTTCAGACGGCGTCTGACACAATATCGGGGCCGATCCGTTTGGCGGGGCATTCTGCAGGCGGGCATCTGGTGGCGCGAATGCTGTGTGCTGATGTTGATTTGCCGTGTCGCGGGCGCATTGTAAAAACGGTACCCATCAGCCCCGTTGCCGACCTCAGGCCGCTTATGAAAACACAGATGGCAGGGCCATTGAGGCTGGAGAACGACGTGTGCGTTCGCGAAAGCCCAGTGCTTATGCCTGCACCAGACGCCTCGGTTGCCATTTGGGTCGGTGCGGACGAGCGGCCGGTGTTCCTCGAGCAAGCCGAAGCGCTGGCTGAGGCATGGGCCTGCGAGGTACACATCGCCCCGGGCAAGCATCATTTTGATGTGATTGATGGGTTGGCGGATGCGAATGATCCGCTCTGCCAAGCGCTGTTCAGCTAAAACGGTCTTGCCAGCAGGGGTATAAATCACCCGGCGCTGGAGTGGCTGCGTACACTGCCCGGGCAATGGCGCGCGCAAGACATGTTGCCGCAGCATGGCCCAGCTTGGCTTGAGCCAACACATCCGGCGCAGGGCCTGTGCCCGTTGCCGCTACAAACACCAGATCCCCGTCAAACGGGCTGTGGCTGGGAACGATGGCGCGGGCCATCCCGTCATGGGCGGCTATTGCCATGCGGGTCGCCTGAGCCTGTGTCAGGCTGGCATCGGTCGCAACGATGGCGATGGTTGTATTGCCATCGGAATGCAGTTTGCTGGCAGGCAAATAGCCAGTGTCAAAGCAGGACGCTGGACCGAGGTCGCCGAATTCTGCCCCTTGCTCGAACGGCGCGGCCCAGAACTGACGGCCGTGATCCACAGTGACTTGGCCGAGTGGATTTGCGGCGACGAGCGCACCAACGGTCATGCCGTCAATCACCGCTGATGCTGATCCAAGCCCCCCCTTGAGATTGGCAGTGGTTGCTCCGGTGCCCGCACCAACACTGCCGATTTCGAACTCCGCCGCCGCGGTGTCGAGCGCTTGTCGGCCCAGCGTTTTATAGGGATTGTTCGCCCAGTTTTTATCCCCACCATTTGCAAGATCGAACAGGATCGCAGCTGGAACAATGGGCACGGGTCCGCCTGGCACGGCAAAGCCACGCCCCATCGCGCGCAGGCCATCGGTGACGCCGCTTGCAGCATCCAATCCGAAGGCCGACCCACCGGACAGAACCAGGGCGTCGACCTCTTGCACCAGCTTGTCAGGCGCCAGCAAATCGGTCTCACGGGTGCCCGGCGCGCCGCCCATGACGTGAACGCCCGCCACGAAAGGCGCATCTGCCAGCAAAACGGTCACGCCAGTTTTGATCGTCGCATCACAAGCATGCCCAACGCGCAGTCCTGCCACATCCGTGATCAAGTTGCGCGCTCCGGCGATCATGAGCGGGGGCCTTCCGCACGTATGATTGTTCCTGTAAATAGACCAAGCGCGCGAAGTCGAACAGTCTCGACCGGTTCACAATCGGGCAGGAACAACACCAACGTGTCATCAGCGCCCATCAAGGTCAGGATCTCGGTGATGAATTGCGGCGGGAAATATCCGCCTAGTCGTTTGCGCATCATGGTGCCCTGGATCACGTCGATGGCATCGAAGTTGACCGCAGGATCGGTGTCGAGAAGATGCGAGAACACCTCTGGCTGGTCGTCGAACACCCCAGAACTGATGAAGATATCGGCAGCGATCCGCGGCATAGACCCTCTCTGTTGGTCAGAAGGTGACGCGTATGCCGGGATCTCAGGTCTGATCTGAGCGTGCACGCACCTTGTTACTCGGCCCAACCATAAAGCGTGCACGCCCCTTAGGGAAGGGTCAGGCGTGGATTGCGCCATCTCCACAGGCAAGGGCTGCTTCGCGCATTGCCTCGCTAAAGGTCGGATGGGCATGGCAAGTACGGGCGAGGTCCTCAGCCGAGGCGCCGAACTCCATTGCGACACAGACCTCGTGGATCAGATCGCCCGCAGCGGGGCCAATCACGTGACAGCCCAGGATACGATCGGTCGCTGAATCTGCCAGCAATTTAACCAAGCCGTCCCCTGCAAACATCGCTTTGGCGCGGCCATTGCCCATGAAGCTGAACTTGCCGACCTTATAGGCGCGCCCGGCCTCTTTCAGCTGGTCTTCAGTTTGCCCAACCGAAGCCACCTCGGGGTGTGTGTAGATCACGCCAGGGATCAGGTCATAATTGACATGGGGCTTTTGGCCAGCAATCATTTCGGCGACAGCCATGCCTTCGTCTTCCGCCTTATGGGCCAGCATCGGTCCGTCTATCACGTCGCCAATCGCATAGATCCCCGGGATGTTCGTGCGGTAATTGGTCTGTGCAATTTGGCCGCGCTTGGTCATCTCGATCCCCAAAGCATCGAGCCCAAGGCCCTCGACAAAAGGCACTCGGCCGGTGGCCACTAAGACGGTTTCTGCATCGAGTGTCGTCTGCGTCTCGGTCTTGCGGATTTTATAGGTAACTTTTGCTTTTGTTTTCAGTGTTTCGACGGTCTGGACAGCCGCGCCCATGACAAATTTGAGCCCCTGCTTTTTTAGCAGTCTCTGAAAGTTTTTGGCAATCTCCGTATCCATACCGAAGGCAATACCGTCCATAAATTCGATCACGGTCACCTCGGTGCCAAGCCGGGCATACACGCTGCCCAGCTCCAGGCCGATAACACCGCCGCCCACAACGACCATCGTTTTGGGAATCTTTGGCAGATCAAGCGCACCGCTTGAGGTCACAACGATTTTCTCGTCGATCGTCACTTCTGCGCCGGGGATCGATGCGGGTGCAGAACCGCTGGCGATAATGATGTGTTTTGCCGTATAGGTGTCATCACCGACTTTGACTTCGCCGGTTTTTGGGATGCTGGCCCATCCTTTCAACCAATCGACTTTGTTCTTTTTGAACAGAAATTCGATGCCCTTGGTGTTCTGGCCAATAACTTCAGTTTTGTAGGTCAGCATCTGGTCCCAATCGACCTTGGGTGCAGTGCCAGTCAGGCCCATTTTGGCGAAGTTATGCTCGGCTTCGTGCAGCTGGTGGCTGGCATGGAGCAAGGCTTTGGACGGGATACAGCCCACATTCAAACAGGTGCCCCCCAGCGTGTCACGGCCCTCTACGCAGGCGGTTTTCAGGCCAAGCTGAGCGCAGCGGATCGCGCAGACATAGCCGCCGGGGCCGGATCCGATGATTATGACGTCGTAATTTGCCATTTTTTTGGTCCTTGTTGTCTTGCTGGGATTTCGGGGGTCTACCTTCGATCCCCGGAGTTTGGGGGCAATGATATCAAATGAGTGCCGCGATAAGCATCGTCGCCGTGGCGCCGAACCCGGTCAGCCAGATCAGCGTGCGCCACGGCGCGAGGCCAAAATAATAGGCAGGGATATAGAGGATACGGGCAATCAGGTAAGTTGCTGCGCACGCACCGGTCAGCAGGGTTTGCTGGTCAGCCAGAGTGACAACCGTGACTGCGATGGAGAACAGGATCAGTCCTTCGAAGTGGTTGTTAAGTGCACGAAACAGACGACTGGTCTGGGGGCTGACCTGATCGACCAGGGGTTTGCCAAGGCGGTCAGAATCGCGTGGCGACAGAGTCTTAGCGACGCCAAGCTCCAAATTCGCCGGGATCGCCATCAATACATATTGGACGACTTGGAGCAGGGCGGCGAGGGTCAGGGCAAGGAGTTCAGGGGTCATGTCTTTCCTGTCTCAGATCCAGAACCGGACCACCAAACGATTTTGTATGGGGGCAAAGTCCTATTAACAATCGCGCAAAAGGCGTGTGTGCGCAGTTTTTTCATCTCCGATATGGATTCACCGGCGCGTCTAAATGTGAAGGCCACAAGCGACCAGAAGGCACCTTGAGCCCAACTTTCGTCGTGAGTGTGTTTTGTGCTCCAGGCTGTCCAATGGCACATTTTCTCACAAATCCATCAACAATCGGCGGGGGTCTTCCAGGGCCTCTTTGACGCGGACCAGGAATGTCACGGCGCCTTTGCCGTCCACAATCCGATGGTCGTAGCTGAGTGCCAGGTACATCATCGGGCGGATCACCACTTGGCCATGGATTGCCATTGGGCGGTCTTGGATTTTGTGCATCCCGAGGATGCCCGATTGTGGCGGGTTCAGGATCGGTGAGCTCATCAGAGAGCCGTAGACGCCGCCGTTCGAAATCGTGAATGTGCCACCTTGCATTTCGGCCATGGACAATTTGCCGTCACGGGCGCGCTTGCCTTTCTCGGCAATGGCTTTTTCAATATCGGCAAAGCTGAGCGCGTCTGCGTCCCGGATCACTGGTACAACAAGGCCGGTTGGGGTGCCTGCTGCGATGCCCATATGGACAAAGTTTTTATAGACGATATCGGTTCCATCGATTTCGGCATTCACTTCGGGGACCTCGCGCAGGGCGTGGATGCAGGCCTTGGTGAAAAAAGACATGAAGCCGAGCTTCACACCATGTTTCTTCTCGAACAGGTCTTTATAGTCTTTGCGCAATGCCATGACCTCGGTCATGTCGACCTCGTTGTAAGTGGTCAGCATTGCGGCGGTATTTTGACTGTCTTTCAGACGTTTCGCAATTGTTTGGCGCAGGCGGGTCATCTTTACACGCTCTTCGCGGGCGGCATCACTGGCTGCGACAGGCGCGCGCGGTGCTGTGGGCGTGGCGGCCGGGACAGGGCTGGCAGCCGGGGCGATGACAGCGTTCAACACGTCTTCTTTCATCACGCGACCGTCGCGTCCCGAGCCTTGGATCTCGGCCGGGTCCAGACCCTTTTCGGCCATCAGCTTTTTGGCAGAGGGCGCGTTTTCAACATCCTTACCAGATGTCTGCGCCAATGTCGCAGCCGGGGCGGCGGCTGGCTCAGTTGCGTTGGTCGACGCGCCGCCGATCACAGCAAGCTTGGCCGAGGCCGCGACCGTCGCGCCTTGGGGCGCAAGGATTTTGGTCAGCACACCTGCAGCGGGCGAGGGCACCTCGACAGATACTTTGTCGGTTTCCAGTTCGCACAGCATTTCGTCTTGCGCAACGGGGTCACCAACTTGCTTATGCCAAGCAGCGACGGTGGCCTCAGTAACGCTTTCACCCAAGGTCGGCACCATCACTTCGGTGTCGCTCGCAGGGTCTGTGTCAGCTGTTTGCGGTTTCGGCGAAGGGGCCGCAACCGCAGCGCTGCCGCCTTCAGACAGGGTGGCCAACAGCGCGTCCACACCCACGGTATCGCCTTCGGCGGCAACGATCTCGCCCAACGTTCCCGCCGCCGGCGCAGGGACTTCGACCGTGACTTTGTCAGTCTCCAGCTCACACAACATTTCATCAACGCCCACAACATCGCCGGGCTTTTTGAACCAGGTCGCAACAGTGGCTTCAGAGACGCTTTCCCCCAGAGTGGGCACACGAATTTCAATGCTCATTCTCTTATCCTTCGATCGTCAGCGCGTCATTCACGAGGGCTGTTTGCTGGGATTTGTGCATGCTCGCCAAACCAGTGGCAGGCGAGGCTGAGGCCGGACGGCCGACATAGATTGGCCGTGTGTGCGTGGCTTTGAGGCGCGATAGAACCCACTCGATATTGGGCTCGATAAAGGTCCAAGCCCCCTGATTTTTCGGCTCTTCTTGACACCAGAGCATTTCCGCATGTTTGAACCGTTCAAGCTCTTTTGTCAGCGACAGGGCGGGGAACGGATAGAACTGCTCCACCCGCAACAAGTAGATATCGTCGATGCCACGGGCGTCGCGCTCTTCAAGCAGGTCGTAATAGACTTTGCCTGAGCACATCACGACACGCTTGATCTTGTCGTCCGCCACCAGTTTTATACCGGAATTGCCTTTTTGAGCATCGTCCCACAAAACGCGGTGAAAGCTGGATCCGGTGGTAAACTCTGCGGCGATATTGATCGCCAACTTGTGGCGCAGCAGGGATTTTGGCGTCATCAGAACCAGCGGTTTGCGGAAGGATCGGTGCAGTTGACGGCGTAAAATGTGGAAATAATTGGCGGGCGTCGAGCAATTGGCCACAATCCAGTTGTCTTGGCCACACATCTGCAAGAACCGCTCGAGGCGGGCAGACGAATGCTCAGGGCCTTGGCCCTCGAACCCGTGAGGCAACAGCATCACAAGGCCCGACATGCGCAGCCACTTGCTTTCGCCAGAACTGATGAACTGATCAAACATAATTTGCGCACCATTGGCAAAATCGCCGAACTGCGCCTCCCAAAGGGTCAACGCATTTGGTTCTGCCATCGAGTAGCCGTATTCAAACCCAAGCACTGCGTATTCCGACAACATCGAGTCGATCACCTCGTACTGGGCCTGACCTGCACGGATGGTATTAAGCGGGTAGAAACGTTCTTCGGTGTCTTGATTGATAAGACCCGAGTGCCGTTGACTGAATGTTCCGCGCGTGGAATCCTGCCCCGACAGGCGCACCGGATAGCCTTCGGTCAGCAGCGACCCGAACGCCATGGCTTCAGCTGTCGCCCAATCGAACCCGGCGCCAGTCTCGAACATTTGCTTTTTGGCTTCCATCAGACGACCAACGGTCTTGTGCACCGGAAATCCCTCGGGTGCGCGGGTGAGCGCCGCACCAATTTCGGCCATCGTTTCGGGCGCGATCGCAGTCGTGCCACGCTGATAATCGTCTTTGTTGCGATCCAGATGGCTCCAGCGTCCATCGAGCCAATCGGCCTTATTTGGTTTATAATCTTTGCCGGCATCGAACTCTGCATTCAGGTGGGCCTGGAACGCAGCTTTCATATCCTCAATCTCGCCCTCGGGGATCAAGCCGTCTTTGACAAGACGCTCTGTGTACAGACTGAGCGTCGTTTTGTGGGTTTTGATCTTTTTGTACATTACCGGGTTGGTGAACATGGGCTCGTCGCCTTCATTGTGACCAAAGCGGCGATAGCAGATGATATCGATCACAACGTCCTTATGAAACTTTTGGCGAAACTCAGTCGCGACCTTGGCCGCATGGACCACAGCCTCTGGATCGTCACCATTCACATGGAAAATCGGTGCCTCGACCACCAGTGCGTTGTCGGTCGGATATGGCGAAGAGCGAGAAAAATGCGGCGCAGTGGTAAAGCCGATCTGGTTGTTGACAACGATATGCATGGTCCCACCGGTCTTGTGACCGCGCAGACCTGACAGCGCGAAACATTCCGCCACAACACCTTGTCCTGCGAATGCGGCATCGCCATGCAATAGAACAGGCATCACCTTGGTGCGGTCTTGGTCTTTCAACTGGTCTTGCTTGGCGCGCACCTTGCCGATCACAACCGGGTTCACAGCTTCGAGGTGGCTTGGGTTGGCTGTCAACGACAGATGAACAGAATTGCCGTCGAATTCACGGTCGCTTGAGGCCCCGAGATGGTACTTCACGTCGCCTGACCCATCTACATCTTCTGGCTTGAAAGACCCCCCTTGAAATTCATTGAAGATCGCGCGGTAGGGTTTGCCCATCACATTCGCCAACACCGACAGACGGCCGCGGTGGGGCATGCCAATGACGATCTCCTTGACGCCCAGATTGCCGCCGCGCTTGATGATCTGCTCCATCGCGGGGATCAGGCTTTCGCCGCCATCCAAACCAAATCGTTTGGTGCCCATGTATTTGACATGGAGAAATTTTTCAAAGCCCTCAGCTTCCACCATTTTATTCAGGATCGCCCGGCGGCCTTCGCGGGTAAACGCAATCTCCTTGCCCAAACCCTCGATGCGTTCTTTGAGCCAACCGGCCTCTTCTGGGTTTGAGATATGCATATATTGCAGCGCAAATGTGCCACAATAGGTCCGTTTCACGATATCCAGGATTTGACGCATGGACGCTATTTGAAGCCCCAGCACGTTATCGATAAAGATCGGACGGTCCATGTCTGCTTCGGTGAAGCCATAGGATTTGGGGTCGAGTTCAGGGTGGTTTGTGGTCTGGCGCATGCCCAGCGGATCCAGATCGGCGGCCAGGTGGCCTCGAATGCGAAAGGCACGTATCAGCATCAGTGCGCGGATGCTGTCGAGCACAGCGCGCTTGACAGCTTCGTCCGAGACTTTGATGCCCTGTTCGGACGCTTTGGCCACGATTTTCTTACCTGCTGCTGCGATTTCAACCGCAGGTGTCGCCCATTCGCCCGTCAGCGCCGCCGTCAGATCATCAGCAGGTTGCGGCGGCCAATCACTGCGCGCCCAGCTTGGGCCATGTGCGTCAGCTTTGACGTCAAGTTCGGTATCGCCAAGGGTGCGGAAAAACTTTTGCCAGGTCTCATCGACTGCGTTCGGGTCGCTGGCATATTGGGCATAAAGTTGCTCCAGATACTCTGCATTGTGCCCCTGCATGAAGCTCGAAGCATGGAACTGGTCATTGGCGCTTTGGTCGGTCATTGATTTGGATCCACCCTTTGTGGGATTGAATCGGCACAAGGCGTCCCTTGCGCCGGACAAGATACTCAGCCGTTGTTGATCGCGTCCATCACCGCTTCGCCCAATGTCGCGGGGCTATCGGCGACCACGATACCCGCACTGCGCATCGCTTCGATCTTGCTTTCTGCGTCACCTTTGCCGCCAGCCACGATGGCACCGGCATGGCCCATGCGCCGTCCCGGAGGCGCCGTGCGACCGGCGATGAACCCGGCGGTGGGTTTGTAGCGACCGGCCTTCTTTTCGTCGGCCAGGAACTGCGCGGCTTCCTCTTCGGCAGAACCACCGATTTCACCGATCATGATGATCGAGGTGGTTTCTGGATCCGCCAGGAACATCTCCAACACATCGATATGTTCGGTCCCTTTGATCGGATCGCCGCCGATGCCAACGGCGGTAGACTGGCCCAGTCCCATGTCCGAGGTTTGCTTGACCGCTTCGTAGGTCAACGTGCCTGAGCGGGACACAACACCGACGGTCCCACGTTTGTGAATATGGCCGGGCATAATGCCAATCTTGCAAGCGTCTGGCGTGATGATACCGGGGCAATTCGGACCGATCAGACGGCTCGACGAGTTCTCAAGCGCGCGTTTTACCCGCATCATGTCAAGCACGGGGATGCCCTCGGTGATGCAAATCACCAGTGGGATTTCCGCATCCAGCGCTTCTAGAATACTGTCTGCCGCGAAGGGCGGCGGCACGTAGATTACAGACGCGTTTGCCCCAGTTTTTTCGACCGCTTCGTGGCAAGAATTGAAAACCGGCAGGTCCAGATGGCTTTGGCCGCCTTTGCCGGGGGTGACGCCGCCGACCATTTGGGTGCCATAGGCGATTGCTTGTTCAGAGTGGAACGTACCCTGGCTGCCGGTGAAGCCTTGGCAGATGACTTTTGTGGTTTCGTCTACGAGGATTGCCATGATGTGGCTCCTTTAACTATGGGCTTGAGCGGCCAGCCGAACACGGGCTGTTGTCAACGCGAAAATGGGCATGCTCGATAACTTGATGATGAAGACCGATCGGCGCATTTGGGCTGCATGCACAAGGCTCTGTGCACGTGCGGTCAAAACCGCATACGGCGGGCAGACCGTGGTTTCAAAACCGGTATCTGCGGATCGACCCAGCAGCAGCAAAATGGCAAAAGCGATCGTGCAAACCCAAAAAGCATGCGCCAACGGCGTCCGCACTTCGTTAAAGGCCTTCGCCGCGGTCATCTTTTGTGGATGTCTTCGAAACGGCATCAATGTCTGCACACCGGTCCTGATATACGGCACATTGCGCATCAGCCCCGAACGGCCTTGACGATTTTGTCCGCCCCGTCCTTCAAATCGTCAGCGGCGATCACATTGAGGCCGGACGTGTTGATGATGGCCTTTCCTTGCTCAACATTCGTCCCTTCCAGACGCACCACCAGCGGCACCTGCAGGCCGACTTCTTTCACCGCTGTCACAACACCCTCGGCGATCACATCGCAGCGCATGATGCCGCCGAATATGTTCACAAGAATGCCTTTGACGTTTGGATCAGACGTGATGATTTTAAAGGCTTCAGTCACCTTCTCGGTGGTCGCGCCGCCGCCCACGTCGAGGAAGTTCGCAGGCTCAGCGCCGTAAAGCTTGATGATGTCCATCGTTGCCATCGCAAGACCCGCACCATTGACCATGCAGCCGATTTCACCGTCCAGCGCGATATAATTCAGATCGAATTTGCTCGCCGCAAGCTCTTTGGGGTCTTCCTCAGTCTCGTCACGCAGCGCAGCCACATCTTGATGACGGTAGACCGCGTTGCCGTCGAAGCTGACCTTGGCATCGAGAACTTTCAAATCCCCCTTGTCAGTGACAATCAGCGGATTGATTTCCAACATTTCCATGTCTTTTTCCATAAAGGCTTTGAACAAAAGCCCCATCAGAGCAACGCATTGTTTGACCTGCCCGCCTGTGAGGCCCAAAGCGAAGGCAATGCGGCGGCCGTGAAATGCTTGGTATCCGGCGGCTGGATCCACAGTGAAAGACAGGATTTTTTCCGGCATGCGTGCCGCGACGTCTTCGATGTCCATGCCACCCTCGGTCGAACATACAAACGACACGCGACTGGTGGCGCGATCCACAAGCAGAGCCAGATACAATTCCGTCTCAATACCCGAGCCGTCTTCGATATAGATACGGTTCACTTGCTTGCCGACCGGGCCCGTCTGGTGTGTGACCAAGGTGCGACCGAGCATCTTCTTGGCCTCTTCCGCTGCCTGAGAGGCGGATTTGGCAAGGCGCACGCCGCCTGCATCGCCTGCATCGGTTTCTTTGAACTTCCCCTTGCCGCGGCCGCCTGCGTGGATCTGCGCTTTGACCACCCAAAGCGGGCCGTCCAACTCACCCGCTGCGGTTTTTGCGTCTTCAGCTTTCAAGACCACGCGGCCATCAGAAACCGGGGCGCCGTAACCGCGCAGCAGGGCCTTGGCTTGATACTCATGAATATTCATATGGAAAGTCCGTCCCGTCTGGTCCAAGTTCCTGGGGGTCTGGCACATGAAAAGGCATGCGAGCAACGCCAATTCGCCACATTAGTTAGTTTTTCGACATTTGTGATCACAGGTGAAATTGGTGTGATCACAAATTTCACCCTAGAGCTGCGAAACAGCGTTTAAACAGAATCAAGCTCCGCCCAAATTGACCTTTGGTTCAGTTTGTTCAATCCGATGCCGCGTACGGACCGGTTCATGGCAAGCGTGCCAGTTTGTACATCAAACGCGAATAAATCTAAGCGAACCGTACATGTCGAAACGCGCACATCAATTGGCTGCATTATTGCGAGACCGATGAGCGGTTGCAAAGGACGACACCGCCATAGGTTGGTCTTCGACGGGATTGTGATATTGCCAGTGTCAAAGGACCCACGGAGCCAAGCAAATCTGACGTCAAATATCTGCAACGCGGGATAAACGGCCAGCCGCTGTTCATGACCCTTCATGAGGCGGTCAGACTAGACGGTGATCGGCCAGAAGATGGTTCATTTCGATAGGATGAGCGCGCAGCACGAGGCGTTGGCGCTGCGGATCAAAGCGGCGCACCAATCCAACAAGATTTTGCGAAAGCGCATTCTGGCCAAGCTGTGTTGCGCAAAGGCGAGCTTTGGGCTGCATCGCAGAGCGCGGCATTGATCCAATGGCCGCGGTGATATGCTGCTTTTGGGATCATGAGCGTTCCTGATCATCATGGGCGTTCCTGATCATAGGTACGATCACGACATTGCCGCCTTCGGCGCGAAAATTCTGTGTACTTGTCCGGACTGGTTCATCCGTAAGAAAAAGGGCCGTTCCATCGAGCGGCCCTTCGCATTTTTGGTGCAGACCGCTCAGGTCAGGCTGTCGTCAATGCCTTTGCACGCGTCAACCAGACCTTTGACTGCACTGACCGAGTTGTCGAACATCGCCTGCTCGTCCTTGGTCAGTTCGATGTCAACGACTTTCTCGATGCCGCCAGCGCCGATGATGGTCGGAACGCCAACATACATGCCTTTCAGGCCGAAAGCGCCGTCCACCCATGCGGCACATGGCAGTACACGTTTTTGATCTTTCAGATAAGCTTCGGCCATCTCGACGCCAGACGCGGCAGGGGCGTAGAATGCTGAGCCTGATTTCAACAGACCGACAATTTCGGCACCACCATCGCGCGTGCGTTGCACAATCGCATCGAGCTTTTCTTGGCTGGTCCAGCCCATCTT
The DNA here is from genome assembly GCA_042096155.1 of Dinoroseobacter sp. Classification (GTDB taxonomy): domain Bacteria; phylum Pseudomonadota; class Alphaproteobacteria; order Rhodobacterales; family Rhodobacteraceae; genus Dinoroseobacter. The sequence goes on along the minus strand of JBELMC010000009.1, from coordinate 24,175 downwards.
CACCAGATCAGGCAGCGGGATACCGGCAACCGTCGAATAGCGTGTCAGCGGTACCATGGTATCGCCGTGACCCCCGAGAACGAAGGCGGTGACGTCCTTCATCGAAACGTTGAATTCGGTGCTCAGGAAATGACGGAAACGCCCCGAATCCAGCACACCCGCCATGCCGCAGACCTTTTCGGTTGGCAGGCCTGAGAATTGTTGCAATGCCCAGACCATCGCGTCGAGCGGATTTGTGATGCAAATCACAAATGCGTTCGGTGCATGGGCGGCAATGCCTTCGCCCACGGACTTCATCACTTTCAGGTTGATTCCCAACAGGTCGTCGCGGCTCATCCCCGGTTTGCGGGCCACACCTGCTGTGACGATGCAGACATCTGCGCCCGCAATGTCGCCGTAATCGTTGGTGCCTTTCAAGGCTGCGTCGAAACCTTCGACGGGGCCGCTCTCCGCAATGTCGAGCGCTTTGCCCTGCGGTATGCCTTCTGCGATATCGAACATCACGACGTCGCCGAGCTCTTTCAGCGCGATCAGATGGGCGAGCGTGCCACCAATTTGTCCCGCGCCAATCAAGGCTATCTTGGGTCTGGCCATTTCAATGGTCTCCAGGTCGGTTTCAGATGCGCCCGTCCCTAGCGGTGTGCCTCCGATCTGGCAAGTCGCTCGGGGCGCGGCCAAGCGCCCCAATTGCGGTCAGACGTCTTCGCCCTTGGCGGCGTCGGCGATATTGACCACTTCGAACGCTTGGCCGGAGGCGACCAAGCAGGTCCGGCCATCGGGCGAAGTCACAGTGATTGTCCAAGTGCCGCTTTCATTGGATGCGAAAACCTCGACGATCCGATTATTTGATCCGAGCCCAATATTTTGGATGGTTTCCCCGTAGGCCGTTGCCAAACGTTCAATGACTTGCGCGCGGGGGCCGCAGGCGGCCGCATGGGCGGGCCCACACAGGAGCATAACGGCAAGGCAGAAGAGGCTGGGCTTCCATTTCATTATCATGGTTCGCGTCCTTATGATCGCGGGGCAGCAGATGTCCACAACCCCATCCGACGTCATGTCATCAACAGTGACCAAAAGCGCTTGAGAATCGGTTAACGCTGCGTTCGTTGCGCTGTAAGCTTACTTTCTGCGACGCAGCAGAAATTTTGTTGCGCAAAAAATATGTATCTGGTTATTTCTGCCAAGCTAGTGTTGGAGAGAATCATGGACACCCGCCCTTACCGTTCGGTTTTGTACATACCAGGCTCGAAAAAACGGGCTCTGGACAAGGCGACATGCCTTGCGGCGGATGCGATTATTTTCGATCTTGAGGATGCAGTCGCCCCAGATGATAAAGCCAAAGCACGCCAGACCTTGGCCGATGCTCTGATCACCAAAGACTATGGCAGCCGGATAAAGATTGTCAGGATCAACGGGTTTGACACCGCTTGGGCGGACGACGACCTGACCGTCATTGCCGCTGCCCAACCGGATGCAATTTTGTTGCCCAAGGTAAACACTGCCGTTGATGTGCAGGCATTGGCGACCAAGCTCGACGCGCATCCCCAGGCGGCAGACACCCGGATTTGGTGCATGATGGAAACGCCACTTGGGATGCTCAACGCGGCCGAGATTGCGACTGCGTCGCCTCGTATAGCTGGTTTTGTGATGGGCACGAATGATTTGGCCAAGGAGCTGAACAGCCGATCTCGTCCAGATCGCTTGGCGATGCAAACCGGTCTTGGCTTGTGTCTTCTGGCGGCGAAATCCTACGGTCTATTGGCGATTGATGGTGTCTACAACGCGTTCAAAGATGCAAGCGGCCTGCGTATGGAATGCGATCAGGGCCGTGATATGGGATTTGATGGAAAATCCTTGATCCATCCTGCACAAATCGATGTTGCAAATGCGGCTTTTGCGCCGTCAGACGCGGAAATCGCTCTGTCGCAGCGCCAGATCGCCGCGTTCGAGCAAGCCGAGGCTGAAGGATTGGGCGTTGCCGTTGTCGATGGCAAGATTGTTGAAAATTTGCATATTGTGACCGCCCGGTCCGTTCTGGCAAAAGCAAAAGCAATTCAAGCCATGAGCGCGGAGTCTCGCTAGATGATATATTTCGTAATCCTCACCATCGGTGTCATTCTTTGGAGTATTGCCCATAATTTTAAACGGATCCTGCCAACGCTGCGGACCAGAATTGGCGATGCCAGTCGCGGGATGGTCGCGGTCTTGCTCGTTGTGTCGTTGGTGCTGATTGTGATCGGCTATCGCAGTGCTGATGTCCTCCCGCTGTGGACCCCGCCAGCATGGGCCATTCACGTCAATAACCTACTGATGCTCGCGGCCTTCTGGACCTTCGGCTCCAGTGCGGCGAAAGGCGCCAAAGCCTTCCCGGCCAATAAGGTCCGTCATCCCCAACTGACAGCGGTGATGATCTGGGCCACTGCGCATCTGCTGGCCAATGGCGATCTTGCATCGTTTATTCTGTTTGGCGGCATGCTGGCATGGGCGATGGGCAGTGTCTTTTTGATCAACAAGGCTGAGCCGAATTGGACCGTGCCCGAGCACGCGCCGGAAAAGACCTATATTCGGCTCGGGATCATTACTTTGGTATTCTTTTCAATCACCACGGGCCTGCACAATTGGCTCGGTGTGTGGCCGTTCCCGTCATGAGTGTTCTTTACCGTCTGCTGACCGAAGACGATACGTCGGCGTTCTGCCACAAAGTATCGGAGGCACTTGCTCAAGGGTGGGTGCTGCATGGCGATCCAGTGTTAAGCTTCGATGCGGCGCGAGGGGTAATGCGCTGCGGACAAGCAGTTACCAAAAAGGTCGATGCCGCCTATGCACCGGATATGAAGCTGGGAGCGCAATAAATGAGCAAGACCAATCCCGGCCATTTCTTCGAGGATTACACCATCGGCCAAGTGATCCACCACGCAGCACCGCGCACAGTGGGTGCGGGTGAGCGAGCGCTGTATCATGCGCTTTATCCCGCGCGGCATGCGCTTACATCTTCAGATTTGTTCGCACAAACATGTGGGCTCGCCCGCAGCCCGTTAGACGATCTGATTGGGTTCCATGTGATATTTGGCAAAACAGTCCCGGATATCTCGTTGAATGCGGTGGCCAATTTGGGATATGCCGAAGGCCGGTTTCTCCGCCCAATCTGGCCGGGTGACACGCTGCGCTCCGTGTCCGAGGTGATCGGCCTCAAACAGAACTCCAACGGAAAAACCGGTGTGGTTTACGTCCGCACGACCGGTTGGAACCAAAGGGACGAAGCAGTGCTTAGCTATGTGCGCTGGGTCATGGTGCGAAAGCGCGACGCGGACGCTCCGGCCCCGGAGGCGGTCGTGCCTGAGCTGGCCAAAGTGATCCCGGCGACTGAACTGGTCCTCCCCGAGGATCTGAATTTCACGAAATATGATTTTAAATTAGCGGGCGAGCCGCATCGCTGGGGCGATTACGCAATTGGCGAAATCATCGATCATGTTGACGGAGTGACCGTAGAGGAAGCAGAACATATGCAGGCCACCCGTTTGTGGCAAAACACCGCCAAGGTGCATTTTGACAAGACGGTTCACCCGGACGGGCAGCGCCTGATCTATGGTGGCCACATCATTTCAATCGCACGCACGCTGAGTTTCAACGGTTTGGCCAATGCTCAATTGATTGCTGGGATCAATGCCGGGGCCCATGCCAATCCGTGTTATGCAGGCGACACAGTCAAAGCATGGACCGAGGTTCTGGACAAAGCTGAAACCGACAGGTCCGGAATCGGCGCGTTGCGACTGCGTCTTGTGGCCACCAAAGATGGCAGCGTCGGGACTCTGCACAACGCGGATGGCAGATACCTGCCAGGGGTGCTGCTTGATCTGGATTATTGGGTCTTTTTACCATCCTAAGCAATTTGTCCGGGCAGCTGGCATAAGCCAATGGTCTGGGCGGCAGACCATCAAAGCGCAGCGAAACTGACGCAACCCTGGGGTTGAGCACCGTGCAGAGGTCTTCAGATCCTCGGCCCTGATGAGGTGTTCCATGGGTTGGAGGGACCCGGACTTATCAATTGTGATCACTTTATTCAAACCTGTGATCACAAATATAAAAAAACTGCGCGATTGCGCCAAATGACCGCGCTTTACGCACCGCGCAATGCGTGACAGATCGACAGAATCCGGTCACAAATACTTAGACAGACGACCAACGCAGATCATCGTGATGTGAAAGGGGGCCGAGATGGCCGATGTAAACCGGGGCAATCGGCCCCTGTCGCCACATTTGCAGGTGTACCGCCCGCAACTAACATCAATGACGTCGATCCTGAATCGGATTACGGGAAACGCCTTGCTGTTCGGGACGCTCTTGATCATCTGGTGGCTACTGGCGGCTGCAACATCTGAAGCGTATTTCGACTTCGTCACCGCAATCGTTCGCTCGTGGTTTGGCAAGCTGATCCTGCTCGGCTCAATCTGGGCATTGTGGTACCACACGCTGTCGGGTTTGCGTCACCTATACTGGGACAGCTTGCGCGGTCTCGACATCGCGACGGCTGAAAAGCTCGGCTGGGCTGTGATTTGGAGTTCGGTCGGCCTGACCATTCTAACCGTTGTGGCTTTGTAAGGGGCGTTGACATGGCTTACTTGACCGACCGTAAACGCGCCGCTGGGCTTGGGTCTGCGAAGACTGGAACGGAACACCATTGGCATATGACCGTCAGCTCGATGATCTTGTTGCCGCTGGTGCCGTTGTTCTTAATCGCGATTGGCCCGGTTCTAGGCGCGGGGTTTGCCGCAGTGCAGGCTCATTTTGCCAAACCGTTTCCGGCTCTCGTCACGGCCGCGATGCTGATTGTTGGTTTGAACCATTTTCGCCACGGTGTGCAGGTTTTGATTGAAGACTATACCGATGGCATGACCCGCAAATTTTTGATCATCAAGATGATCGGCGTCAGTTATGGGCTGATGGCCATTGGCCTGTATGCCGTTGCGCGTATGGCCCTTTAAGGCAGGAGAACAAACATGTCTGCGTATGATTATGTAACTCACGATTATGACGTTGTTGTTGTTGGGGCCGGTGGTGCGGGTTTGCGCGCAACCCTGGGGATGGCGGAGCAAGGGCTGCGCACCGCATGTGTCACCAAAGTGTTTCCGACCCGATCGCACACTGTTGCGGCGCAAGGCGGCATTGCGGCAAGCTTGGGCAATATGGGCCCCGACAGCTGGCAATGGCATATGTATGATACTGTCAAAGGGTCGGACTGGCTCGGCGATACGGACGCGATGGAGTACCTTGCGCGCGAAGCCCCCAAAGCGGTTTATGAGCTTGAGCATTACGGCGTGCCATTTTCACGCACCGAAGACGGCAAGATTTACCAACGTCCCTTCGGTGGCCACACCACCCAATTTGGTGAGGGTCCTCCTGTGCAGCGTACCTGTGCCGCGGCGGACCGGACCGGCCACGCGATTCTGCATACGCTTTATGGACAAAGCCTCAAGCAACAGGCCGAGTTCTTTATCGAGTATTTTGCCATTGATCTGATCATGTCGGAAGACGGCGTGTGTCAGGGTGTTGTGGCGTGGAAGCTCGACGATGGAACTATTCATGTCTTCAACGCAAAAATGACCGTGCTGGCGACTGGTGGCTACGGGCGCGCCTATTTCAGCGCGACCTCGGCGCATACCTGCACCGGTGACGGGGGTGGGATGGTGGCCCGTGCTGGTCTGCCGCTTCAGGACATGGAGTTTGTTCAGTTTCACCCCACTGGAATTTACGGCGCAGGCTGTCTGATCACAGAAGGTGCGCGCGGTGAGGGAGGGTATTTGACCAATTCTGAAGGGGAGCGCTTCATGGAACGTTATGCGCCGACCTATAAAGACCTTGCGTCACGTGATGTGGTCTCTCGGTGCATGACAATGGAAATTCGCGAAGGCCGCGGCGTCGGGGCCACTGGCGATCACATCCACTTGCACCTCAACCACCTCCCGCCCGAGACGCTCGATTTGCGCTTGCCGGGTATCTCGGAAAGCGCACGCATTTTTGCTGGCGTCGATCTGACCAAAGAACCGATTCCGGTTCTGCCGACCGTGCATTACAACATGGGCGGTATCCCGACCAATTATTGGGGCGAGGTTCTGAACCCGACTGCCGACGATCCTGACCGGGTTACGCCGGGACTTATGGCCGTTGGCGAGGCTGGTTGCGCCTCGGTGCACGGGGCGAACCGCTTGGGGTCAAACAGTTTGATCGACCTTGTGGTCTTTGGTCGTGCCGCAGCGATCAAAGCAGGAAAAGTTGTTGATCCGTCCACTTCGGTGCCGCAGGGCAATCCAGTCTCGATCGAGGCGGCTTTGGCGCGGATGGACGATCTGCGATATGCCGACGGCGATACCACCACGTCCGAACTGCGTCTGGAAATGCAGCAAACCATGCAATCGGACGCGGCTGTGTTCCGCACCGATAAGACGCTCGCTGAGGGCTGCGAAAAAATGGGGCGCGTCTCAAGCAAGATGGGTGACATAAAGGTCACCGATCGCTCGATGGTCTGGAACAGTGATCTGATGGAAACGCTCGAACTAACCAATCTGATGCCAAATGCGCTGGCCACAATCACCGCAGCCGAAGCCCGCAAGGAAAGCCGAGGCGCCCATGCGCACGAAGATTATCCCGACCGCGACGATGCAAATTGGCGGGTACACTCGCTGGCATATGTCAATGGCGGCGTCAAACTGGCCTATCGGCCTGTTCACCTGAATCCACTGTTGGGTCATAACGAAGGCGGGATCGACCTGAAAAAAATTGCGCCGAAGGCGCGTGTTTATTGATGTGTTGTTGGGCGATACCGGCGCTCATGGGTGCAGATCAGATGGGCCGTGGACATGTGTTGGGCACGTCCAAAGTGACGCCAGCTGATATGGCGAAATTTGCGTTCGCAGCCCCGTCGCGTGTCTGGATGTGTCGTGGCACCGTCATGGCTCGCGCGCCGCACCCTTGGAAAGATGGTCTTTGCCTATGACTCGTATCTTGACCTTCGTACTTTTTGCGAGTTGCGCCCTATCTGGTTGCACTTCGACGGAGAGCATGGCCAGCGCCGAGCAAAAATGCGCCGGTGAAGCGGATCTCGCAGATGGTTTTGGCGGCAATGTCCGTGCCGGTATTGGCTCTGATGGGGCGACTGGAGGTCTGAGCCTGACCATCACGGAAAATATTTTTGCGCCAAAGGACGAAATCATCGTTTACGAAAATTGTGTGTTCAGACGCACCGGACAATCACCATCGCGTTCGCTCGCGATGGTGCGTTAAACTGAAAAGGGACGACCATGGTTCAACTGACCCTGCCCAAGAACTCGACCATCCGCACCGGCAAGACCTGGCCAAAGCCCGATGGCGCCACCAATCTTCGCAAGTTCAGCATCTATCGCTGGAATCCGGATGACGGCAAAAATCCACAAGTGGACACGTATTTTGTGGACATGGACACCTGCGGGCCGATGATTCTGGATGCGTTGATCAAGATCAAGAATGAGATCGATCCCACATTGACGTTCCGGCGCTCATGTCGTGAAGGGATCTGCGGTTCTTGTGCAATGAATATCGACGGTATCAATACGTTGGCCTGTATCCATGGAATGGACGACGTAAAGGGCGACGTGAAAATCTACCCTCTGCCGCATATGCCTGTGATCAAAGATCTAATCCCGGATCTGACCCATTTTTACGCCCAGCATGCCTCGATCATGCCTTGGCTGGAAACAAAAACCAACCGCCCTGTGAAAGAATGGAAGCAGTCAATCGAAGACCGCTCAAAGCTCGACGGTTTGTATGAATGTGTGATGTGTGCGTGCTGTTCAACTTCTTGTCCCAGCTATTGGTGGAACGGCGATCGCTATCTTGGTCCTGCCGCGTTGTTGCATGCCTATCGTTGGATCATCGACAGCCGTGATGAAGCCACAGGCGAGCGCCTCGATGAACTGGAAGATCCTTTCAAGCTGTACCGTTGCCATACGATCATGAACTGTGCGAAAACTTGCCCAAAAGGGTTAAATCCCGCCAAGGCGATTGCCTCGATTAAACATATGATGGTGGATCGGCACGTGTGATCCCTACGAGCCACCTCAGCGCCAGGCTAGAACGCGTCATGACAAAATGCTGGAAGGCAACGCCGATGGCCGCTGTCATCGTCGAAATCAGCCAGAACCCGACACTCTCCGGTCTAATTTCGAACCGCAGGGTCAGCGCGAGGACATAAAGCACGGTCTATTGGATCACGACGACGGTCTTGCCGGCTTGGCTCAAACCGGGCAACCAATGCGTCTCAAACTTCGTGATGCGTTTGTAAAGACCTCTGAGCGGCCGCGTGATTTTCAGTTGAAGACTTGATTTGGGCATTAGGCTCACTTTGCTGTCAATTCAGAGGGCCCATCGATCTTGTTGTTAAGACCCCCGCGTAAGTAGTACAGTTTGGATTTCTGAGACTTTTGAGACGGATTTGGCCCTCCCTTGGAACAGGGTTTTGAAACCACTCAGGCGATCAGTTGTATCGGATTGACTGTCAGTTGGATGTTGTCGGCGGCGTTGAGAAGGGTCTTAGCGATGGCGGTCATGGCCCCTTTGGGCGTGCGTTTTCGCGCTGCCAAAATATCGCGCTCTGCGAGCCGCATGACATCCAGCCGAACCTTGAGGTGATTCTCCAGCTTTTGATCCGACAGTCCAGACACTGGCCCAGCAGCAGACAGCAGAACAGCATCATGGGCCCATCGCCTCGTCGTGCGAACCGTGATCGCAATTTGCACCGATGCAGACCCTGCTTGATCCGCCTATTGACCTGCCCGATGGGGAATCGACGAATTCTGCAGGGGTCTTCAAACGCAGATTCAAACTGCGTAACCGCATCGAGATCATGTTCAACAGGCTGAAAGACGGGCGACGGGGCGCAACTCTCTGTGACCGTTACCGCAAGGTCTTACCCACGGCAATCGCACTCGCCGCAACCGTCATCTATTGCTTATGAGCCCTGACCCTAATCATTATCAGTTGCGCCCGCGCCAGCGCCCAAGGCGCGTGACTGTTCAGTTGCGGGGGCATAGGTCCGGGCGGCGAAGTTGGCCAAGCGATCCCAAGCGGAGGAATCTATTTGACCTCTGTGACTCGGCGGGGAAAATGTGGCCCGCTGAACTCTGGTGACACCGCAGGTAACTGTGACAACGTCGCAGGCGGCAACCAACTGATATGGGTCATCGATCCAAACCCCAAAACCGTCTGTTTGTATAGAAACATTCCGCCAATTCAGGCCGATAGGTTGGCGCAAATACGCAGCAGACCAAGCCACAAATGGCGCGATCAACACAGGGTGGCTCAGGCTTTGCAACTCGAGTATCGCACCACCGGCCAACTGATCTGCGCTATCCGTTAGGGTCGCACCAGCTGCAAGCGGACAAAGCAGGCCTGCAGGCGCGTGCCAAGGGCGTGTCAGACCGCTTGGAGCAATCGTGTCTGGGGCGATGCCATCTGTCAGATCCAATAATCCGGCAAGTGCAGCACCACCCGGCAGCCCAAAGCTTTCCAACCAGCGTGTGGCCTTCCCAGCCTCTTCCGCGATGCCCCACGCCCGGCCAGCGCCACGTGCAGCTTTCTTGGCCAAGCCCTCAATTTCATTGAGAGATTGGCTCATTGACAGAGGGAAACCTTGGGCGGATAGGGCCAATCATCTGACGCGGTGGTCAGCTCTTCTGGATAGGGCGCATTTCCAAACAGACAGATTCGAACCCACCTGTCAGATCGCGGGTCAAAATGGGCTGCGCCAAAAAATGCCAGTTTACATCGCAGCATGTCGATTGGAAGCAGATCTGCACTGATGGTATTGTCACGTATCTCGGCATACGGCGCTTTGGCAACGATTTGCGCCCGGCGTACAATATGGCGATGCTCGGGATGACGCAGCAAAAAAGCAGCAACGGATTTATCGCTGGGCCAAGAGACCAAAGCCGTCATCAGCGCGGCTGCGTCCCGACCCGGAGCCAAAGGCTGCTCGTATGCGGCAATAGGCTCGTCAAACCGTTCGCCCAAACGCGGCTCTAGCTTTTCTTCCGAAACATACCAAGCCCGGGCGCAATGGGCTTTGGCCGCCCAGTCTATATCACAAACCCAGCTATAAGCGCGCTGCAAAATCTCGCTGAGCGCGCCGATCCGCATTGCCCCATCAATGCGAAATGCGCCCCAATCCTTGTCCGACATTTGGTTGGTCAGGTCATCGACCAAGGCGCCGTAAGGTTCGAGGATCAACGAAGCCAAGCATTCCTGCGCATCGACGCCCAGCTCACCCTCGGCCCAGCGCAATAAGGTATCCCAAGGGTAATCCGGGTTTAAAACCGCCGCTTGGCTTTCTAATTTCGCCAGATCTGGTCGCAGGCGATCCAGTTTAAGGACCTGAACAGGATGTTCGGATCGCCACAAATCGGCCGAAAGCCGAGTGCGCGACAGCAGGTCTTGAAACTGGCAAATTTCGGTGGCGGACGCCACAGGCAAAGCGCGCACACGCGCAATCGCCGTTTCACGTGCGACCACCCAGTTGTTGAACAATATGGGGTGGTTCAACAGGAAAGGCGCCATCCCAAGTCCAGTTGAATTGCCAATACCCAAGCTGCGCGCAAGGGCTGGGTCAAGGGTGACAGCTCGGCCCTGGCCGCGCAAATTTGCCATATGTTGAACCAAATCACGCACATATGTGCGGGTCAAAAACACAGACAGCATTTCAACCTGGAACGGAGCGGCGAATTCAGGGCGCGTGGCAATTGTCTCGCGATCCGCAGCGCCCAGCTTACCTGAACCATAAACTGCAGTGGTGCGCATCAGATAGCCGACCTTGGACAGCTCGGCCTGGTCGGGTTGGCGCCCGTCTGCCAAGGCCTCGACCACATGCGCCCATAGTCGGACCGACCGGTTGGCACGTGACACCGAAAGTTCGGTCTCAGTCACACGGCCTGCTTCCTGATATGGAATATTTTGGCGCAGACGTTCAATATCGGCCTGTGTTGGCACACCATCAAACAAAGTAAACGTGCTGTCCCAAGCTTCGGCGATCACCCGGTCTGATCGTTTTTCGCAAGGAAGATCATGCGCGAATGCCACCAACGAATAGGTTCGATCGGGCGTATGCGCACAATATACAGCGTGACCCACTCCCGATGCATCGATATCGAATATCGGCCGAGAAAATGTCCAAGCTTCGCGGGTCATCCGCCGAACAAGGGTCCGCATGAATGACAGCCTGGACTGATGAAACGAGCCCAGACGCTCCAACCGCATCACGATTCCAGGATCTCGTAAGGCGACGTTTGGCGCATTGGAAAGCTCTGGCGTCATTTCATCCCTCCTTTTTGTCCAAGGGCGTAAAGTTCTCAGCGTAAAAACGGTGCCAATTGTCTCCCATGATCCCGGCAATTTCGCAATCTGACAAGCCCACGGCGCGCAAGCCGCCCTCAACGGTGTCGAAATCGCGATTGTCTTGGAACCATGTCGGCATGGGTGGGAAACCGGGCGCGGCCGCCGAGCCCTCGCCATAGTCGATTTCCTTGCTCCACCGGCCAACGCGCATCCATTCGACCACTGAGTCAGGATGATCCTGGCACAGATCTGTCCCAAGGCCCAAATGCGCGGCACCAAATTTTTCTGCGGTGCGCGCGATCATTTCACAAAAACTTTCCAATGTGCAATCGGTCTTGCCCAGAAGATGATGGGGATAGATAGAAAAACCCAGCATCCCCCCGTTCGAGGTCACCGCTCGGATCACATCGTCTTTCTTGTTGCGCCGGGCTGGGCACCATTCATGCGGGTTGGCATGGGTGATCGAAATGGGACGCTCCGACAGGTCGGCCGCCTCGATGGTCGAACGATCCGCCGAGTGGCTCATGTCGATGACCAGCCCGACGCGGTTCATTTCGCGGATCACCTGTTTGCCCATGCGGGTGATCCCGGTGTCTTCGGCCTCGTAGCAGCCCGTGGCCAATAAAGATTGATTGTTATAGGTCAACTGCATGAAGCGGGCACCTAATGCATGGACGATCTCGACCAAACCAATATCGTCTTCAATCGGGCTTGGGTTCTGAAACCCAAAGAATATCGCAGTCTTGCCTTCGGCCCGGGCCCGGTCCACGTCGCTGGCCCATTGGCCCTTGATAATAAGGTCGGGATATTGCGCGAACCAGCTGTTCCATTGCTCAAAATTCAAAACCGTTTCGCGAAAGTTTTCATGATACGAAATTGTCGCATGGACCGCGTCGACCCCACCTTCACGCATCTGCTGAAAGATCTTTTCTGACCAGTTGGCGTATTGCAGGTTGTCTATTCGCATCACTGTAGCGCTCCCGAGGCCATGTAAGCCGCCTTCACCATCGTGTTGAAAACGCGCGCGGCTTGTCCTGGCCGCCTCGGATCATAAGAGCTTTGGCCGCGCCTGTCGAATGCAACGTCATATTCTCCCCTGTCGATGGGCATGTTGATTATATCGCAGCCCAATGGAGTGTTTCGGCGGACATCTGGCGCTCGGGCAGGATTCTGGATGACGATCTCAGAGGCTGCCCAGTCCAGCTGAGCCTGACGGAAGTGGTCGAGCGCAGCCGCAAGTTGGGCGGTGTTGGCTTGCGCGAAGATATCCTCACGGTCGCCGAGATCCGACGGATTGCGGTTTTCAATTTGGGATTTACCCGCCACCCAGTCTCCAACCAGGTCGTTCAATTTAGGAGGCGACATCACACGGGTCTTTCAAAATCAACAGATGATGGCCATTCAGTATCACAAACTGCAACCTCAAACATTCCAAATTTACGACCTTTTTTATAGCGTCAACAAATGCAATGATCTGAATGATCGCTTGCATGCTGTTCGCGCCGTCGATCTTTGGCCATTCGCCCTGTGCCGATTCCCTCCGCTCGAACGCCGCCGGGCGCATGATTGAAGCCGGGACACTTAAAGTCGAAGAGAAGCGCCCGCCGCTTTGGCGGCTTTCATGCTATCGCTCGGATCAAGCGGGCCAAGCATTTTCCTTCGACCCCGCCGTTTTGCATCGATCAGCACAAGCATGGCATTGCGTGTCGCTGGCGTGCGCTCATCGGTTGGTCTGGTTTGATTGTTGGTGCATCGTGGGCCTTGGGTCCATCGGAACGATGCTTTCGGGCGCGGGCGGGCGGCAGTATCCGTCTTGGTCCAGCGGGTCGTTCGGCCCATTTCCGACCGTGGCGTAGCAACGTGTTGGCGAGCAAGACGAGCTTGCGCATGATCGCGGTGATAGCGAGCTTCGATGCCTTTCCACGTTCGTTGAGCTGGTGGGACTTGCGCTTGAGGTCGGCGTTGAAGCGGATCGCGACGCGAGCTGGCATGAAGATCGCGGAGCGCAGAGTTGCGCGTCCACCAAGGATCATCTGCTGTCCCATCCACTTGCTGGAACGGCGCGTGAATGAGGCCTGACGGTGGTGTCGTGAACGCGCCATTGCGCGATCAGGATTTGCGCCGCTCTTAGGCTGTAGCAGATTTCTCACTTGAGCGGCTCGTCGCGGAACCAGGCATTGAAGCTTTCACAATATCTGTTCTCCCAAAGCGATCCCGGCGCGATATAGGCCCTGTTCGTCGCCCCAAGCTATCAAACCTATTGAGCTGCACGCCCTCTAACTCTCAGTTGCCAGGATTAGGCGTGCTCGCAGATAATGGCAAAGGACACCGGGGTTCATTTCCACGGGTCCGTTTTGCAGCGGCATTTGCAAGCGCCTCAGACCTAAGGTAGGCACGCGGATCAATGTCCACCGAGAGGTTTCCGATGTCTGCGAAACGTCCGCCTTGTTCGGAGAAAACCTGCAGTACGTGCCAGCCCGTACCGGGTTCATTTTCTTGAGGGCTTTTGAAGAAAACAACGCCACACGAAAGAGGGTCGGATCCAGTTCTGTCGATCTCCGACCGCCGCGACTCGCTGAGCTCATCGGAAACATGATCTGGAGTCTCAAGGGAGTAGAAACAAACACTTTTAGACTCCGACAATTGGTCAAGCCGCGCACGCAATTCGCGAAAGTTTGTTCTCCCACGATACTCTTCCCCAACGTTCACCCAGTGAAGGTCCCGTCTGCTCGCTGCAAGCTCAGATCTATCTGAGACCTCACCTAAGGCATTACGCAATACTGTCCCAATCTGACTTTGCCTTGGTACACCTTCGCTCGCACTTCTGTGATAACAGTAACCGTACGAAGGCTCAGAGCCGCAAATACCGTTATTTTCTTGCGTGTTCCAAAAATCTTCCGTCTCGCCGTCTCTCGCCAATTTCAGCAAGGCCCTCTCTGCACCGGCAGAAAGGCGATTGTTTGCCGAGAAAGTTTTGATTGATGCGCAGAGCGCTCGATAATCGGCTGCAGTGTTTAGTGCTCCTACGGATGGCCAGTTGACGCCATCCCCGGCGGCTCTCATTGTAACGATATCTCCCGAACCTTTTTCGACAAACAACGGAGGTTCTTGCCGGGCCAAGGCTGCTTGGAGATTGCTTGATTCACCAAGCCCGCCATCAATGGAGATCACATTATGCTGATAGACAGATACCGCCAGTGAACGACCATCGCGCGTTACTGCGTCGAAACGGACTGCGGCTTTGTGGCCCTGCTCAGGTGCCATGCCTTTTGGATGCAGCGCCAACAATGTAGTGCTTCTGCTCTCCACTTTGTCCACGAATGTAAGCCCGGCGTCGTTCAGCAATCCATTCAATGGCGTATCTAGGATAGACAATCCTACATTTATTGCGGTAGCCATCGACGACGTTCCGGCAAGTCTTGATGAGATGCCATTGAACGAAGTGGTCTGATCTGACGTCGTAAATATTCCTGTAACATGAATCGGCGTTGAACTTGACTTCAATCGAAGGATCGCTGCGTTCGAAATGGTATTTCTATCAATCTCGCAGCTTCCGCTTTGATCCTTTACCAGGGTGAAAACAGGAACCACCAAACCTTCCGTGCGCCTTGCAAACGACCCTTGAGTGAATGCCAAAGCAAAGGTCACACTCTTGTTATACGAGTTTCCGAAGAAATCCCTCAAGGTACGACCGAACAAGGTCTGGCTGTCACAGTCCGCAATGACCGTATCTGCTTCCACGCGAACCCAGATGTCTGTATAGGCCTCCCCAGGATCGTACTTGCCTGCTTGTTCAAACCAGTTGTTTTCTTTATAAAAGTCTACCGCAAACGTCGCAGTGTCATCCACTGGCAATGACAAGGAACCTTCAGTTACAGAACCCGCCCGAACTGCCTTGCAGTGTTTTCGACACTCAGTAATGTTCCGCTGTGGAGGGAGGTTAAATCGTCGACCATCTGCGCCGCAGATTGCATAGTAATCACCTGGCGAGCCCAGCCGTGGAGATCCAGTCGTGTCGCAAGAATCTGACTCGGAAGCAGAGGCGAACCCGGCTCCAATCATGAAAAAAAGTGACGGTAGGACGCTGAACAATGAACGCATGCGAAAGACCCTTTGCTAAAAAAACTATTATTACTGCATCGTTAAAATAAACATCCGATGTCCAATTCTTAATCTGTACCTTGAAGTCATTCCTTTTCAACATGAGGTTCTTGAAAGAGATTGGGCGGCCCTGCTTGATCCCAAGTTTTGATGGTGTGATCTTTTCGCATGAAAAGCCCTCTGCGTCATTGGTCCGGTTTGGGTATCTGAGACTTTTGAGACGAATTTTGCCTTTCCTTGGAACAGGGTTTTGAAATTACTCAGGTCATCAACTGTATCGTATTGACTATCAGCTGGATGTTGTCGGCGGCTTTGAGGAGGGTCTTGGCGATGGCGGTCATGGCCATTTGGGCGTGCGTTTTCGCGCCACCAAAATATCGCGCGCTGCGAACCGCTTGACACCCTGCGTGCACAACGCCTTGAACCTGTAAAGCCTGTTCATGCTGTACCCCATCACTTTGCAGGCCTGTGAAACGGACCCAAGCGGCTTGGCAAGTTCCAACCGCCCCAGATTCGGCTTCATGATCTTCTCTTGACACCTTCTTCTTAATCGACACGCTTTGTTGCGCTCAGTAAGAGCAGAAATGTCAGATCAAGTCGGGAGCTTTGCAAATAGAAGCAATTCTCCAGCGCCCGCAACATGTGCCACCGAAATGCGGCTCCCTCGGCCCGGTCTTCTGATCCTAAACCGTCTGACGTTTAAGCCACTTTGCCACTGTCTTGGGGTGGATCCCAAACGCGCGGCTCAGCTCCCAGATCAAACCCCGCGCTTCTCTGCAGATTGCGGCGCCATCGCCTGCCAACGCGCGTAGCGGATTATGGCTGCTCTGACAGCTTGCGTGGTCTTGGTCCCCCGTAACGCATTTGTCCCATAGGGCTTCTTTCCATTCCAACCAAAGGCTCACAGCATCAAATTGGGGGGATCAGACATGTGGGCGAGAATTCGAATAGGCTTGCTACAATGAGCTGGCTTGTTTTTCAAAATGCCGCTTTAAATGTCTATCGTCATGTCCCTTCGATTGAGCATGCGCGCAACCGAAGCGCATTTGTGATTACAAAGACGGAAGACAGCGCCATTGCACCAGCCGCAAGCATTGGAGACAACAAAAGGCCAAACGCAGGAAAAAATACACCTGCCGCCACCGGAATGAGCGCCACGTTATAGGCAAAAGCCCAAAAGAGATTCTGGCGAATGTTTCGCATCACGGCTTTGGAAAGGGCCAGCGCCTCAAGAACAGCTCTGGGGTTGTCTGACATCAAAACAATATCGGCGGTTTCGATGGCGACATCTGAACCGCGCCCAATCGAAATGCCAGTCTCCGCTTCGGCCAAGGCAGGAGCATCATTGATACCGTCGCCAACAAAAGTGACCGGGCCGTAAATTTTGCGCAAATGATGGATTGCAGCCAGTTTTTCACCGGGCAAAACTTCGGCTATCACGGTCGCGATTCCAAGGCGTTGAGCAACTGTCTCAGCAGTCTTGTTGGAATCTCCCGTGATTATTGCGACGGCCAGTCCGTTGGACTTGAGCGCTTGCACTGTTGCGCGTGCGTAGGTCTTGATCGGATCAGAAATGCCAAGCACGCCAATGCAAGTTTTATCCACCGCGATAAAAACCGGGGTTTCACCATTTTTAGCGAATTTTTCGGCCGTAGACTTCAGATTCTCAAAGGTGATGCCAACAGATTGCATGAACCGATCTGCGCCAACACGTATGATCTGGCCGTCAATCTTGGCCTCGATTCCCAAACCGGGATGGGCCGTTATGTTCTCGGCCCGACCCGCCGCCGGTGCAAGGCCCACAGCGCGCTTGACAATGGCTTGGGCCAACGGATGTTCTGATTGTTGTTCCAGCAGTGCTGCAAGGGCCAGGGCCTCGTCCCGCGACGTTCCTTCTATAACCTGCACAGAAGTCACCACCGGTGCACCCTCTGTCAAAGTGCCTGTCTTGTCGAATGCAATAATCTTCGTATTTTCAAGATTTTGTAGCGCTTCTCCTCTACGGAACAACACCCCAAGCTGTGCCGCGCGGCCGGTTCCGACGAGAATTGACGTGGGCGTGGCAAGTCCCATTGCACAAGGACAGGCAATGATCAAAACCGAGACGCTGGCGATCAGTGCTGGCCCCAGATCTGATGTGCCACCAAATGCCAGCCAACTCAGTCCCGTGGAGATGGCAATCGCAATTACAATCGGAACGAATACATTGGTAACCCGGTCTGCCAAAGCTTGGATCGGCAGCTTGGCGCCTTGCGCGTCCTGCACCATACGGATGATCTGAGAAAGCTGTGTGTGTGCGCCGATGGCTGTTGCCCGGTATTGCAAGGCGCCATTGCCATTGATTGTGCCAGCCACAACCGGATCCCCAATCGTTTTCTCTATGGTGAGAGGCTCGCCCGTGATCATGCTTTCATCCACCCAAGAGGTGCCGCTGGTGATCTCGCCATCGACAGCAAACCGTTCGCCGGGGCGCGCCAAAACGATGTCGCCCAGCACGATCTGTGCAATTGGTACATCTTTGGGCGCTCCATCTTCGATCACGCGCGCTGTCTTGGCTTTCAGGTTCAGCAATCCTTGAATCGCGGCCCCTGCCTGGCCTTTTGCACGGGCCTCTAGCCATCTGCCAAACAGAATGAACGTGACGATGACGGCGGCGGACTCAAAGTAGACCGATTTTGTACTGTCGCGGAGAATCGGAATGTCCAGAAGCATTCCCACCGAAAACAAATAAGCTGCCGAGGCTCCCAACACCACCAGCGCGTTCATATCGGGCGCGCCGCGGGTCAAAGCAGGCAGACCTTTGCGATAGAAGACCTGACCCGGACCAGCCAAGATGAGTGTGGTCAAGATCGCCTGAATCCACCAACTGGTCGCTGTGCCAAGCTGATGAAGGACCCAGTGGTGTATTGCGGGTATGAGATGGCTCCCCATTTCCAGAGCAAAGACCGGCGCCGTTAACCCAGCCGCTATCAAAGTGTTACGTTTAAGTTCGGACGTTGTTTCACGGTCGTCAAAAGTCACAGCATCTTCGCCGATTGGCGTCCCAGGATAGCCCGCTTTGTGGAGAGCAACAGTGATATGCTGAACAAGATTACGCCCCTCGCCCGTTACGGTGGCGCGTTTGGTTGCCAAGTTCACTGAAACGTCAGTGACGCCATTTATCGCCTGTATGACCCGTTCCGCCCGTCCAACGCAGGAAGCGCAGTGCAAGCCAGAAATTGAAAAATCGAACTGTTGCGACATGTGCCAGCCTTATTGGAGTTGGACTGATTGCTCAGTTAAGTTCTGCAGGGGCCGGAAGGTCAAGGGGAATGGTTGCCGCAACAACTCTGCCAAGGATTTGCTGGCGTCTTTTGCGGCTTAGGCTGATAATTTCAGTCAGCAATATCCGGTCTGTCCACCAAGGCAGTTCGCCGATCCGCTGCGCGCATATCGCGGTACCAGCGCACAATGCGAGCGCGCTCAGCGTCTTCCATCCATGTGATATTGCCTGGCGGCATTGCGCGGCTCAGGCCCGCATGCAGGTAGATTGACCTTGCATGCTGCGCGATAAGCCGATCCGTCTCCAAGCGCACAGCTTTTGGCGGCCAATGGATGCCGTCCCAGTTGGGCTCGATATTGTGACACATGGAGCACCGCCCCAAGACGATGTCGCGTATCTCGCCAAATCCATCAGAGGCCACGACATGTTCCAGATGAGGTGGCATCGCGGCGGCCTCCTCGACTTCTGAGCTATATCCGTCGGATATGGGGCGCGACGACAACCACATAATCGCAACGAACAGAAGGCCGGTTACAACCCAGGTCCAGGTCGGCTCGCCATTGCGGGCATGCATCGAATTAAAGTAATGGCGGATTGAAACGCCCATTAGGAACACCAAACACGCAATGATCCATGCGTTGTCAGTGGCGAATGCCAGAGGATAGTGGTTCGATAACATCAAAAAGATGACGGGCAGGGTCAGATAATTGTTATGGGTCGAGCGCAGTTTTGCGATTTTGCCATATTTTGCGTGCGGCGCCCGACCCTCTTGCAGATCTTTCACGACAATCCGCTGGTTCGGCATGATGATGAAAAACACATTTGCAGTCATAATCGTCGCGGTGAATGCCCCCAGATGAAGCAGGGCTGCGCGGCCGGTGAAGATTTGGTTATAACCCCATGACATTCCGACAAGCATACCAAACAAAATCACCATCAAAGCTGTCGGGTGCCTGCCCAGAGGGCTTTTGCACATGGCGTCATAGCACAGCCAGCCAATGGTCAACGAACCGGCCGATATAACGATCGCTTGCCACGCGCTCAGTTCGATCTTGTCGTAATCGATTAGGAACATCTCCGCGCCCATCCAATAGACAAGCATCAGCAAGGCCGCGCCTGACAGCCATGTCGTGTAACTTTCCCACTTAAACCAAGTCAGGTGGTTTGGCATGTTCTCCGGCGCAACAAGATATTTTTGAATATGATAGAATCCGCCCCCATGAACCTGCCATTCCTCGCCATGCGCCCCGGCAGGCAAATGAGGTCCCTTACGCAAACCCAAATCCAGCGCAATGAAATAGAACGATGATCCGATCCATGCCATGGC
This sequence comes from Dinoroseobacter sp., assembly GCA_042096155.1. Classification (GTDB taxonomy): domain Bacteria; phylum Pseudomonadota; class Alphaproteobacteria; order Rhodobacterales; family Rhodobacteraceae; genus Dinoroseobacter. The sequence continues at coordinate 4,127 of JBELMC010000009.1, read as the reverse complement.
TGTGATCACATGCAACCAGCGCACTGCAAACGCAAGCCAATCCGTCATTACGGCCAAGTCGTACATTCTTGATCCTCTCGAATATTCTGGGGAAGGCTATCCAGATTTATCACTTTTTGATACGTCCAGTTTGGCCCGGTCAAATTCAAGAATTTTCTCATCGTGACGCCTGAAACTTTAGGATCAACACCAAAGTGTCGGCACAGTGCCAAGGTGCCCGCGCTTGAAACCATGTCCACCACAGTTACAGACCGACGGGTGTCTGAGGCGGTGGTGTCGTCGCGGGTTGGCGCGTTGCAGACAGGCTGGGCAATGAACGAACATGGTCGCCCAAAAAAAATCGATATGTGCGAACCGGCCTAGCTGCCGCGATAGGTGCTGAAACTAAAGGGCGAGAGCAAAAGTGGCACGTGATAATGGTCGTTTTCCATCATTTTGAACCGCAGCGGAATGACATCAAGGAACAAATCTGGCTGATCATTTGCGCGGAAATAAACGCCCGCATGGAAAACCAGTTCATAAGTGCCCAGCGCGAATGCATCAGTCGGCAAAACAGGCCCATCCGTGCGGCCATCGGTGTTGGTCGTCACATCTGCAAGCAGCTCACGCGCGGCATCTGTCAAATGGAAGAGCTCGATCCGCAATCCGGAGGCGGGCTGGCCTTTTGCCGTATCAAGAACGTGGGTGGTCAGATATCCAGACATAGGTGTCTCCTGGTGCTTTCGGCCCTTGATGCGCCATTGTTGCAGATGTGAAAATGGTTCAGTGCATAAAGACTTGGATTTCATGTTGGTTTAGGCGATGAGTAAATTTCAAACAGAGGTCCACATGCAGCGTTATGTCCGTGATATGCGAGGGTATGGTGAAACGCCACCTCAAGTGAGTTGGCCGAACACCGCCAAGATCGCCGTACAATTTGTAATCAATTATGAGGAGGGCGGCGAAAACTGCCTTCTACATGGCGACGCCGCATCCGAGGCGTTTTTATCCGAAGTTGTCGGTGCCGCGCCATGGCCTGATCAACGTCACTGGAACATGGAATCGATGTACGAATACGGTGCCCGGGCAGGATTTTGGCGTTTGCACCGTTTGTTCACCTCGATGAACATGCCTGTCACTGTTTACGGTGTGGCAACCGCCCTGGCCCGTGCGCCCGAGCAAGTGGCGGCGATGCTTGCAGCTGAATGGGAAATCGCAAGTCATGGCTTGAAATGGATCGAGTACAAGGATTTTGCACCTGAAGAAGAACGCGCGCACATAAACCAGGCCAAAGAGCTGCACTATGCCGTCACTGGCAGCGCCCCACGCGGATGGTATACTGGCCGATGCTCGGAAAATACAGTGCGTTTGATCGCTGAAGATGGCAGTTTTGACTATGTTTCCGACAGTTATGCGGATGATTTACCTTATTGGTCGCGCATTGGTACACATGATCAGCTCGTGATCCCTTACACCTTGGATGCCAACGACATGAGGTTTGCAACAGCGCAAGGCTTCAACGCGGGCGAGCAGTTTTTTAGCTATTTGAAAGACAGTTTTGATGTGCTTTACGCCGAAGGCCAGGCGGGCGCGGCCAAGATGATGTCGATCGGCCTGCATTGCCGCATTATCGGACGTCCCGGTCGTTTGGCTGCTTTGAAACGATTTTTGGATTATATCGCGGGCTTCGACGACATCTGGGTTGCGCGACGCATCGATATTGCGGCGCATTGGCACGAATATCATCGTCCTGCGCCTGTGGCGATTAAGCCGTCGGAAATGGACCACGAAACATTTGTTGGTACGTTTGGCGGCATTTTTGAGCATGCCCCCTGGATCGCTGAGCGCGCCCATGCCCTAGAGCTTAGCCCGGCCCATAATTGTGCAGCGGGGATGCATAATGCTTTGTGTCGGATTTTCCGCACTGCGTCCGAGTCCGAACGCTTGAGCGTATTGACTGCTCACCCGGATTTGGCGGGCAAGTTGGCACAGGCCAAACGGTTGACCAAAGAGTCGACCTTCGAGCAAGCCTCAGCCAAGTTAGACACATTGACAGATGCTGAACGTCGCCTTTTCAACCAAATGAACGCTGCGTATTTTGAAAAGTTCGGCTTTCCATTTATTATCGCTGTTCGCGATTATGACAAATCCAGTATCATGGAGGCATTTCAAACGCGATTGAACGCCGCACGCGACGTCGAATTCGCGCAGGCCTGCTATCAGGTGGAGCGGATCGCGTTTCATAGACTGACGGATTTGGTGACATCATGACACAGTATTACGCCCCCCACGGGGGCCATCCGCCCCAAAGCCAGATCGTCACCGATCGCGCAATATTCACAGACGCCTATGCCGTAATCCCGCGAGGCACGATGATGGATATCGTTACAAGCACCTTTCCGTTCTGGGCAGGAACACGCGCATGGATTTTGGCACGTCCGCTAACAGGTTTCGCCGAGACATTTTCGCAATATATCATGGAAGTTGCCCCAGGTGGCGGCAGTGAGCGACCTGAGCCAGACGCGACCGTCCAAAGTGTTTTGTTTATCACTCATGGGACCCTATCGCTTGTCTTGAACAACGAGATCCATCACCTCTCAGAAGGCGGTTATGCTTATATTCCAAGCGAAACGATTTGGCAGGTAAACAACCCCAGCGATACACCCGCGCGATTCCACTGGATCCGCAAGCGATATCAAGCAGTCGATGGATTGGACCACCCCGACATCTTGATCACCGATCGATCTAAAATGGTACCGAATGTGATGCCGGACACAGAGGGACGCTGGGCGACAACCCGGTTTGTTGACCCTGCGGATATGCGCCACGACATGCATGTGAACATTGTTACATTCGAGCCCGGCGCCTGCATTCCGTTTGCTGAAACACATGTGATGGAACACGGGCTCTATGTGCTGGAAGGCAAAGCCGTGTACCGTCTGAACAAAGACTGGGTTGAAGTCGAGGCTGGTGATTTCATGTGGTTACGCGCCTTTTGTCCGCAAGCCTGTTACGCTGGGGGCCCGGGACGGTTCAGTTATTTACTGTATAAAGACGTGAACAGGCACGCAGCGATGGATAGCCCATTTAGATGATCGCAACCCCAATCAAGCCTCAGAACTTCGCGCCGTTTGGCGAAGTGATCGAAACCGGCGACCGTCCGTTTGTTTCAATAAACGAGGGCAGATGCCGCCGCTATACCGATCTGGCGAGCTTTGATATTGTAGATGGTGCGGTTGGGCTGAGCTTTTTCCAGTCTGAGCTGCGCGATCTGCCGTACCGTTGCACTTTGCTGGAGCGTCATCCGCTCGGCTCTCAGTGTTTTGTGCCTATGGGCGACAGCGCTTTTTTGGTTATTGTTGCGCCAGATGCAGGTGACGAACCGGGCACGGCATCCGCATTTGTCGCGGCTCCGAATCAGGCGGTCAATATTGCGCGAAATACCTGGCACGGTGTCTTGGCTCCAATCTCAGGATCGGGGCTTTTTGCAGTTCTGGACCGCATTGGCGACGGTCAAAACCTGCAAGAGCACGTTTTGGAACAGCCGCTGGCGATCACAATATGAAATCTGAACTACAAAGCCATCAACCAGATCCGCTGGTATTGATATTGCATTTAAACAGCTAACGGAGCGACCGGGACCACCGACTAAAAAGACCCCTGCAGAATTCGCTGGGTCCCCATCTGACCGGACAGATCTATAATTTTGGGACGGATCGGAGGGGCGGTTTTGGACTTGGTTTGGCATGAAGGGATGCGGCGGCTTGGGCCGGACAATGTGCGGCTCAAGATCTCGGGGCTGATGGATTGGCGGACCGAACAGGGTCTGAATCGATCCAAATTTTAGTGACCGTTCGGACGACGAGGCCGTGCGCCGTTGCTGGGCCAATGCCTGAACGGTCGGATCAAAAGCTTGAGGATCGCCTGAAGGTTTGGCTGGATGTCATGCGGTTCGCAGGGTTCGATTGTCTGACGTCAGACACACTGGGCTATAACGGGGTCGCGCGGTGCGGACCGAAGAGGCGTTTCATCGTGCCGAAGCAGTGCTCGACCCGGAGGTGGCGTTTCGCGATCCGCCCGTTGAGCCGTTTCTCGGAGGCCCGCAGGGGGCGGTTGCGCGCGGCCTTGCGCAGGATCCCGTCGCGATG
>JBELMC010000008.1:0-45928 GCA_042096155.1 Dinoroseobacter sp. | reverse complement strand
GTACCGGCCTGTCACGCCGGGGGTCGCGGGTTCGAGCCCCGTCAACCGCGCCATCGGTCGTGGCCTTGTCCTTTGGTGTCGTCAACTGCAATTTTCCAAAAAAGATCGTAATCCTGCGTTTGACCCGGGCTTGGTCTGCAAACCATACGCGCTGGTTATCCAAACAAATGGGCTGCTCTAAGCTTTGACGCGTTCGGATTTGGGGTCGTAAAATGGCGAGAGACTGGCGGTGGCTGGGACCCTTTGGCCCGCGATTTCAATCTCATAGTCTGAGCCCAAAATATCATCAACAGTTTGGCCCGCGCATGGGACATAGCCCATCCCAACGCTGGCCCCCAGCGTGTGACCATAGCTGCCGCTGGTCAGGTGCCCAACGACTGTGCCGTCGCGCAGGATCGGTTCTGCGTGGTATAAAAGCGGCTCCGGATCATTTAACTTGAATTGGACCAAACGCGCGGCAAGACCAGCCTTGCGCTTGGCCAGTACAGCATCTTTGCCAATAAAGTCTGGCTTGTCACATTTCACAGCAAAGCCCAAGCCAGCTTCCAGGACGTGGTCTTCGCAGGTGATGTCATGGCCAAAATGGCGAAAAGATTTTTCAATCCGCAGGCTGTCCATAGCGTGCAGTCCGACCAGCCTAGCGTTCATTTCTTGACCGGCCTCAAACACCGTCTCGAAGACATGGGCGGCCATATCCGTGCTGATATAGATTTCCCATCCGAGCTCGCCAACATAGGAGACCCGGTGGGCGCGGGCAAGGCCCAGGCCCAGCTCGATCGTCTGGGCTGTCCCGAATGGGTTGACATCATTACCAAAGTCATTGGGTGAGACGGCTTGCATCAGGTTGCGGGCGTTTGGTCCCATCACCGCCAAAATCGCTTCGCCTGCGGTGACATCGGTGATCACAACGTGAAAGCCGTCTGCGCGGCGGCGCATCCATGTTTCATCAGCCAGGCGTGTGGCGGCTGGCGTGACCACCAGATAGGCGGTTTGCGACAGCCGTGTGATCGTGACATCCGCTTCAATTCCAGCATGCGGATTCAAGAATTGAGAATAGATGATCTTGCCCACTGGAACCGAACATGTATTGGCCGCAACGTAATTTAAAAAGTCTTCGGCATCTGGTCCTTCAACACGGATTTTGCCGAAGCTAGACATGTCATAAAGCCCGATATTCTCGCGCACTGCAACGTGCTCGGCGGCGCGGTTGTCAAACCAGTTTTGACGCGTCCAGCGATATTTGTATTCCGGCGCTTGGTCCTTGTTGGCGAACCAGTTGGCGCGTTCCCACCCGGCCAGTTCGCCGAACACGGCACCGTGCTTCTTCAAGTGCTCATGGAATGGCGAGCGGCGCACTCCGCGCGCTGTGGCTTTCTGGCGGAACGGAAAATGATCGGCATAAAGCAGCCCAAGTGTTTCTTTAGAACGTTCATAAAGATAGGTCTTGTTGCCTTGGAACGGCTGCATGCGACTGATATCAACATCACCCAGATCAAATGGTTTGTGGCCGCTGTCCATCCACTCCGACAGCGCCAGGCCGGCCCCACCTGCAGACTGGATCCCGATCGAGTTGAAGCCCGCCGCCACCCAGACATTGTCCATGTCGGGCGCGAGGCCCAGATGATAGGCGTCGTCGGGCGTGAAGCTTTCGGGGCCGTTAAAAAAGGTGTGAATGCCCGCGTCTGCCAGCATGGGCATACGTTCGACGGCGGCCTTTAGGATCGGCTCAAAGTGATCGAAATCTTCGGGCAGTTGATCGAATTCGAAATTCTCTGGAATGCCGGTCATGGCCCATGGTTTTGCGTTCGGTTCGAACGCACCAAGCAACATTTTGCCTGCGTCTTCTTTGTAATAGGCGCATTCATCGGGCACCCGTAAGACAGGCAATTGTGTCAGCCCGGCGATGGCTTCTGTGATCATATAAAAGTGTTCGCACGCGTGCAGTGGTACGTTTGTGCCCAACATTTTGCCGAGCTGGTGTCCCCACATACCGCCGCAATTCACCACCATTTCCGCGCCAATATGGCCGCTTTGACCCCGATCGTCTTCCCAATCCAGTCCAGTGATCCGGCGCCCATCACGCACCGCTGCCGTGACCTTGATCCCTTCCAGCACTTTGGCGCCGCGTTGTCGTGCTCCCTTGGCCAGCGCGTGGGTGATATTGGCCGGGTCGCCTTGACCGTCTTTGTCCAGAAACACGGCACCTTTGATTCCGTTGATGTTCAGGTGAGGGTATCTGTTGAGCACCTCTGCAGGTGTCATTTCGGTGACTTCGACGCCAAAACTGCGGGCCATCGATGCCTGACGCAGGATTTCCTCGTGGCGATGTTCCGTCAGCGCAACAGTGATTGAGCCGCAGCGCTTGAACCCAGTGGCGACGCCAGTTTCCTCTTCCAACGTTCCGTAAAGCTCTTGGCTGTATTTCGCCAGTCGGGTCATGTTCTGGCTCGCGCGCAGCTGGGCGATCAAACCTGCAGCATGCCATGTCGTCCCTGATGTGAGGCGCTTGCGTTCAAGCAGCACAACGTCGCTCCAGCCGAGCTTGGTCAAATGATATGCAACCGAACAACCGATGACACCCCCACCGATGATGACAGCGCGGGCTTGAGACGGAACAGACATGCAGTACGCCTTTCTATGAGCGCTTCAGCGCGACAAGGTTTACATTTTGCGGCAGGGCGTGATCCAGTTCAGGCGAGATCATATGGCGCTGCATCTGCGCGCATGCGCGAACGCAGATCGCCATCACTTGGCTGCTTTCCTCTGCGAAGGTCATCGGTGGACCGACAAAACAGTTCGGTTTTGAAATGAACGGTCGGTCTTGAAACGCCTCTTCATCCCCTGCGATCTGGTGGATGCGCTTGAGGCATCCCAAGTGATCCGATTCGACACAGCACGTTGCGATATGCTTGGTGGTATCCGCACAGGCGATATAGATCGTAATGATATCGAGATGTTGGACCAGCTTGGCAACATCATTTACATCTTGCGCGCTGCTCTCGCGGTACCTTCCAGTTTCAAGATCGACAATGTGCACTGTCGCCCCAGCGGTGCCACAAGGCACGCGGCGGCCGGACATTTCCAGATCATGGGCAGGAGCAAGCCCGGGCAGGGTACCGGTCTTGGCAGTTTTTTCCCGCATTTCGGCCACAACCGCGCGTGGGATATGGATACGGGCGTCTTTGTCCAAAATGCACCCGGCCTTGATCAGACTCTCGACCCCAGAGGGTGGCACTTTGGCCATGCCGGTCTGATCCAGTGCATCCAGCGCCGTTGCATAGATACGTTCCACCTGCTCTTGGACCAGTGGGCTATATGTGCCGTCCTCGAGACTGAGATCGACGGGCCACCTGTCTCGACTCAGTGAGGCCGCGCGCAGCGCCACCCGTGCAGCGCGCCCGCCGCGTCGCGACGCCGGGGATGGTGGGGTTCCGTTTGGTATGTCAATCATATCACCACTGAAAACCGCCCACTTTTTCGATCCTGCCGGGTCTCTTTTCGGGATGGGCGCATTGGATGCCAGCGTGCTGCGCCAAGCCCGATGACGGACCCGCCCTGCATGAGGCCTACGCGCGCAAGCGGGCATTGTCAGGGTCCCACAGTGGAGCGTTGGCCTGGACCATTGCCGCGTGGCGTTTGCCAAAAATTTCAACCTCCAGCCTGGTGCCTGCAACGTTCAGATCTGGACGCAGCATGCCAAGGGCAACCGTATTTTCGACCCGGTAGCCATAGGCGCAGGACGTGATCTTGCCTACAACGTGATTGCCGTTCCAGATGGTCGCCATGTAAGGCGCGTCCAGCGCATCGGTCTCGATGGTCAAAGTGGCAAAGGACGTCTTAGAGCCGCGTTGCTTTTCGATCAAAAGCGCAGCTTTACCAGGAAAGTTCTGAGGCTTGTCGAATTTGATAAAGCGGTCCAAGCCGCCTTCCAACAAGGTATAATCGGTGGACAAATCGCCCTTCCACGCGCGGTAGCCTTTTTCAATCCGCATCGTGTTCAATGCATACATCCCAAAAGGGATTGCACCGGCCGCCAGTACAGCGTCATAAAGCGCGGGTATATCGGCCATTGATGCGTGGATTTCCCAGCCAAGCTCGCCTGCAAAGCTGACCCGCATCAGGGTACAAGAGATGCCCGCGACCCGTGCAGATTGATGGGTCAACCATCCAAGGGTCAAATCAGCGTTGGTTCCCACAGTTTGGAATGCCGCGCGCGATTTCGGTCCACAGACGAGCAGTGTCGAGATCTCATCGGTGTGATCGGTCAGGCTTAAACCGTGGGCCAAATTATTGCGCAGCAACTCAAGGTCATGCCATTGCGCCAGAGCTGCTGTGATCAATGTGAAATGGTCTTCGGAATGGCGGATCAGCGACATCTCGGTCAGGATGCGGCCTCGGCTGTCTGGAAAATAGCCCAAGCTGATGCGGCCGATCTTGGGCAACGCGCCTGCGATTTGGCCTGCCAGCCACTCAGCGGCTCCAGCACCCGAAAGGTTGAACCGCGAGAACCCGGGCAGGTCCAACACGCCGACACCGTCGCGGACGGCCTCGACCTCGCGCTTGATCGCATGGGACCATGGGCCATTGCGGTTCCAGGTCTGGGTCCTGTCTTCTGAGGTGTCTTCTCCGTCTTTGGCGAACCAATTTGCCCGCTCCCAGCCGTTATAGGCGCCCATTTGGCCCCCTTTGGCGCGGATTTTCGCATCCACCGGTGACAGCTTTTTGTCACGTCCTGCAGGCCACTCGTGATACGGAAAATGCATCGCGTATTCATGGCCATAGGTTTCCAATGCCTTGGACAGGCAGTAGTCGTGATCGGCATGTCTGGTGTAGCGGCGCGGATCAACAGCCCACATATCCCACTCCGTCTCGCCCTCGATTAGCCATTCGGCCATGACCTTGCCCGCGCCACCGCCTTGGGCGATGCCGAAGGTGAAGGAATGTGCTTCGAACGCGTTGAGCACCCCGGGCATGGGACCCATCATCGGAAGGCCGTCGGGCGCGTAGGGGATCGGCCCGTTGATGTTGCGCCCAACGCCTGCCGTACCCAAAAGCGGAACCCGTTCCATTGCGTCTTCCATATAGAATTCGAGACGCTCCAGATCGTCGGGATACAGCTGGAAACTGAAGTCCTGTGGCATGGGATCGTCAGGGGTGACCCATGCGGCTTTGCAATTGCGCTCATAGGGGCCGAGGTTCAGTCCGGCCTTGTCTTGACGCAGATAATACGAAACATCCACATCGCGGACCAGCGGCATCTTGCGGCCCTCTTGTTTGCTCCAAGCGGCCAGCTCGCCAATTTCTTCGGTCATGAAATACTGATGTGACATGACCACCATTGGCACCCGGCGGCCGCCGAAGGGCCGGAACATCTCGCCGATGCGCTGGGCGTAATAGCCTGCCGCGTTGACGACTTTTTCGCAGCGAATTTCGCCTTTTTCGGTCTCGAGCACCCATTCGCCCGTTTCACGGCGGATGCCAATGCATGGATTGAAACGGGACACTGTCGCGCCCAGGTCGCGCGCGCGTTTGGCAAGCGCTTGAGTCAATTGAGCCGGATCGATGTCGCCATCGAGCGGATCCCAAAGTCCACCGGTCAAATCATGGATTTGCAAAAACGGGTTATGCGCTTGCAGTTCAGCGGGGGTGCATATCTCTAAGGTCAGTCCTTGGGCGCGGCCCAATCCGGCGACTTTTTCAAACTCGTGCATTCTTTCCATGCTATGGGCCAAACGCAAGGATCCGGTGACGTGATAATTGATCGGATAATCGACCTCATCCGCAAGGCGGCGGTACAGTTCCAGTCCATAGCGTTGCATGTTCAAAACGGCCCAATTTGTCGAAAAATTTGGGCAATTGCCTGCAGCATGCCAGGTGGATCCTGCGGTCAGTTCGTTTTTTTCCAGTAAGACGCAGTCGCTCCAGCCTTGCTTGGCCAGATGATATAACGTCGAAACACCAACAACGCCGCCTCCAATGATGACGACGCGCGCTGTAGAGGGAAGGTCAGACATGCTGCGTGGTCTCCTGAGACATCTGGGTAGACATTAATAAACAGGCGGTGAGATGATCCAAAGGACGATCGCTGCAGCTGCGTAAGGGTTGGCCCAGCGAAAGGCTTCGTTGCGGATCCGAAAGCTGTCACCCGCACCAACGGTGAATTTATCGTCCGACAGATACAGGTCGAGCTTACCGGATATCACGTAGCCGACCTCTTGGGTCGGGCGCTCTTTATAGTTGCTGAGCTGGCTGCCCGCCGCAAAGACGGAATGAATGACCTCAAAGCTGTCAGTCAGGTCCGGTGACACCAAGGTTTCGAATAGCCCGTCTATCGGAGGTCCGGCGCTGCGCCGGTTGCCAGCCCGCACGATGCGTCCCTGCTCGGCTTCGGCACCGCCGGTCTCGTCGTTCAACAGCGACATCGGCACCTTGTAGATCCGCGCCATCTCGGCCAAATCTTCGTCGCCCGGCACCGACAGATCGCGTTCCACCTGGCTGAGCCACCCCACAGACCGTCCGGAGATTTCCGATATATCCGTCAGGGTCATGCCGCGCAGTTTGCGCAACGCCCGAAGATCCGCCCCAAGACTGAGAGTGGGCATACCAAAAGCACCCGATAATGAAAAATTCTATTATTTTTTCACACCAATTTCGTGAAAAAGTCAAAGAAATTTTCATAAAATTTTGTGACTTCTTGCGTTCGCACCGCTATCGTTTTGTTTCAATTCCAAAATAAATTTCGGCGGCGAATATGTTGCTTCCGATGAGATTGCTATGCCGAATTGTATGCGGTGACGCTGATTGTTTTGTCTCTTGCAGTGCCATGCGATTGCAAAGCCCTTTTCAGTCGGCATGTTGGCCAAAGACGATGACGTGACGGTTCACGAACAAAGAGGCGCCAATCGGGGCGCCTCTTCGCGTTTAATATAGAACCGCTTTATGCTGGTTCGCAGCGCATATCATCTTTGTTGATCCCGGCGACTGCAACAGGTTTCTTCATTGCATCGCGGCGGAACGGCTCGCCCAATTCTTGGTTGATCATCGCTTCGATGAGCGTCGTTTTGCCATTGGCCTGATCTTTGATGGACTGGTTCAGCAGATCTGTCAGCTCCTCTTGGGTGCGTGCCTGCACACCAATCAGACCGCAAGCCTGCGCAATGCCGGCATACGACACTTCTGTGTCGAGCTCAGTGCCGACAAAGTTATCGTCAAACCATAGTGTCGAGTTTCGCTTTTCCGCGCCCCATTGGTAGTTGCGGAAAACGACCATGGTTATGCCGGGCCATTCGCCGCGGCCAATTGCCGTCAGTTCGTTCACAGCGATGCCGAAGGCGCCATCCCCTGCAAAGCCAACAACGGGAACATCTGGGCGGCCAATCTTGGCACCGACAATGGCAGGCAAGCCATAGCCGCACGGACCAAACAAACCTGGCGCGAGGTATTTGCGGCCCTCTTCAAAGCTGGGATAAGCGTTTCCGATGGCGCAATTGTTGCCAATATCGGACGAAATGATCGCGTCTTTTGGAAGTGCTGCTTGGATCGCGCGCCATGCTTTGCGCGGGCTCATCCAGTCGGGCTTGTCGGCGCGGGCCCGCTCATTCCAAGTGGTGCCGGGATCGTCTTGCTCGTGATCCAGCGAAGTCAGCTCTTGCGCCCAGGCCGATTTGGTCTTGGCAATGAGGGCTTTGCGCACTTCACGATCCGTATCGCCTGCCGTGTCGGCCAATCTGGCCAAGATGCCAGTGGCGGCTTTCGCAGCGTCGGCTACGATGCCAACAGTGACTTTCTTCGTCAAACCAATGCGGTCTGGGTTGATATCGACCTGGATGATCTTCGCGTCCGTTGGCCAGTAGTCGATGCCATAGCCAGGCAAGGTCGAAAACGGATTCAAGCGCGTGCCAAGCGCCAGAATGACATCCGCTTTTGCGATCAGCTCCATGCCTGCTTTGCTGCCGTTGTAACCCAAAGGGCCTGCGAACAGGGGATGCGAGCCAGGGAACGCGTCATTGTGTTGGTAGCCAACACAAACCGCGGCATCAAGACGTTCGGCCAGCGCCATAGACGCGGCGATGCCACCATCGGCGAGCACCACGCCCGCCCCGTTCAGGATCACAGGATGCTTTGCGTTCGACAGCAGATCTGCGGCCTCAGAAATAGCAGTCTCACCGCCGGCGGGACGCTCGAAATCAACGATCATTGGCAGCTCGATGTCGATCACTTGAGTCCAGAAATCGCGCGGAATATTGATCTGCGCCGGGGCCGACGCGCGCTTGGCTTGCATGATCACGCGGTTCAGCGTCTCGGCGATACGCGACGGGTCGCGGACTTCTTCTTGATACGCGACGCAATCGGCAAATAGGTTCATTTGCTCCATTTCCTGAAAGCCACCCTGACCGATGGTTTTATTGGCCGCTTGCGGGGTGACCAGCAAGCATGGGGTGTGGTTCCAGTAAGCGGTTTTCACGGCGGTGACAAAGTTGGTGATGCCAGGGCCGTTCTGCGCGATCATCATCGACATCCGGCCAGTGGCGCGGGTGAAACCGTCCGCCATCATGCCTGCAGACCCTTCATGCGCGCAGTCCCAAAATGTGATACCGGCATCTGGGAAGATGTCCGAAATCGGCATCATAGCTGAGCCGATAATGCCAAATGCGTTATCGATGCCGTGCATTTGCAACGTTTTTACAAAGGCTTCTTCGGTCGTCATCTTCATAGGGATATACTCCTGAACGAGGAAAAAGGGTCAAAACAGACCCGCAGGTTTGAGAAGGATTGACGTTGTTTAGGCAGCACAGAAGATTGCCAATAGGGCCAGTGGAGCGTTAGCGTATGTCCAGATTGCGCAGGCCCTGTGCAATCTGAGCGATCCCATCGGGGATGCGCGATGCCGGGATCGAAGAATAGGCCAACCGATAGTATCGCGTATTTGCGCGGTCGATACCAAAAAAGATATCTCCTGGTTCAATCAGAACGCTTTTTTCTCTGAGCGCCAGTGCCAAGGCCTGGGTGTTTACGCCGTCAGGGGCGCGCATCCAGAAGCATGAGCCCCCTTGGCTGTCATCGCCGGCAAACTGAAGCCCGTGGTTGCGGATTGCATCATCCATCACTGTGCGGCGCGCCTTATAGGCTTTGCCCATCTTGGTGATCTGCGCGTCGTAATGCCCCAGGCTCAGAAAATAAGCGGCAGTCCGCTGAATATGTCCGGGCGGGTGGCGCAGCATCAAAGCACGCAAGGACCTTGCTTCCGCAACAAAAGGGGCCGGTGCGACCAGAAAACCCAGCCGCAGACCGGGAAACAAGGATTTAGAGAATGAGCCAATATAGACCACGGATCCGGCCCGATCGAGCGATTTCAAAGCCGGAGAGGGCGCGCGTGTGAAGGCAAGTTCAAATTCGTAATCATCTTCGACAACGATAAACCCTTCGCGCGCTGAACGGTCCAACAACGCGGTCCGCCGCGCGAGGGGCATCGTGGCGTTGGTCGGACAATGGTGACTTGGGGTGGTAAAGACCACATCGACATTGCGTGGCACGCTGTCTGGCGGCAGGCCATCGTGATCGACGGGCAAGGCAATGGTATTGCAGCGGGTCTGCGACAGGATCTCGCGCAGGCCAGGATAGGTGGGGTACTCCATGACAGCTGTGCGCCGTTGAGTCAGTAAAATTTGCGCCGCGATCCACAGTGCGTTTTGGGCGCCCAGGGTCACCAAGATTTCATCCGCGGAGGCACTGATGCCACGTCGGGGCAGAATATGCCGCGAGATATATTCGATCAGTTTTGGGTCGTCTTGTTCGTAATAATCGGCAGTCATCGCCTCAAAATCTCGCTGTCCCAAGGCTTGCAACGCGCATTGGCGCCAGTTGTGATGATCAAAAAGCGTGGGATCGGTTTGGCCGTAGATGAAAGGATATTGATAGCTGCGCCAGTCGTCAGGGCGGATAATGCTGGCATAGGTCGAGAAGCGCTGTCCAAGCGCGCGCGACCAGTCGATTTTCGGCCGGTCATCGTCAAGGGCGTTCTCGGTTTGCGCTGGAAAACGGGGGGGCCTGGGGGCTTGGTCCGAAACAAAATAGCCAGATCGCCCGCGAGACGTCAGATAGTCATTTGACAACAACTCGGAATAGGCGAGCGTGACTGTGATGCGGCTGATCCCCAGATGCCGGGCCAAACGGCGCGACGAAGGAAGGCGTTGGCCAGGTTGAAAACGCCCCGATAGGATACCTGAGGTGACAATTTCCTGAAGCTGTTTTTGCAATGTACCCGAGTGGTTCGGATCCAGAAAGAATGTCTCGGCGGCGATCGACATATTTGGCCTTACAACGGGGCATGACTGGACTTATTGTGCGAGGTTTGCCGTTGTCTTGCAAGAGGCGCATATACGCCCGAAATATGCGTTTCAGTTGGAAATATTGTCGACAATAACCGGAAGAAAAAACAACCTGTCGTGCCCCCCCTGAAATGGGGCTTCCCATTGGTCGCTCAGGTTCGGACGCCCTTAGCCGAAAACACGGCCCAATGCGCCGTCAACAGACCCAGTAATATGATCGATATCATCTGCGGTGGCGATCAATGCAGGCGAGAAGCACAGCGTGTTGTTCAGGCCTGGCAGCGAGCGGTTGGTGGCCCCAATGATTACGCCTTGCTGCATGCAGTCTGCGACCACGGCAAGGACTTTCTTTTCGTCGGCGGGGTCTTTTGTGACGCGGTCGGTAACCAGCTCAGCGCCGCAGAACAAACCTTTGCCGCGTACTTGACCAATGACCTTGTGTTTTTCAGACAACGCATTGAGATTGTCGATCAGACGCGCGCCCATCGCTGTGGTGTTTTCGAGTAAATTTTCACGGATGATAATGTCCATGTTCTCTATCGCGGCTGCCGGGCCTGCGGTACAGCCGCCAAAGGTCGAGATATCGCGGAAATGACTCAGATGATCACCGGCGTCGTCTTTGAACATCGAAAAGACGGCTTCAGTGGTGACGGTGCACGAAATTGCAGCATAGCCAGATGCCACGCCTTTTGCCATGGTTACAAAGTCGGGCTTGACGCCGTAATGCTGATATCCAAACCACGTACCAGTACGCCCAACGCCACAGACGACCTCGTCGATATGCAGCAGGATATTGTACTTGGTACAAATTTCCTGGACCCGCTCCCAATAGCCTTCGGGTGGTGTGATAACGCCACCGCCTGCTGTGATCGGCTCTAGGCAGAGCAACCCAATGCTATCGGCGCCTTCGCGTAAAATGACCTCTTCAATCGCATTGGCCGCGGCAACGCCGTAGTTTTCAGCATCCGGGTATTGCGAACGGTATTCCAGACAATGCGGCACCTGTACAAACCCCTCGGTCAGTGGGCCGTATTGCGCGGCGCGCTCGGGCTGGCCACCAGCGGCAAGGGCAGTGATGGTCGTGCCGTGGTAATCGCGCTCACGAAACAGGATTTTGTTTTTCTTGCCACCGTAATGCCGGTGCGAAATCTGTCGCACCATTTTGAAAACCTTCTCGTTGGCTTCTGACCCCGAGTTGGAAAAATAGACCCGGCTGAAGCCCGGCATCTTGTCGATTAACTTTTCCGCAAATATCGCGCCAGGAATGGAGCCTGCAGAGCCCGCAAAATAATTCATTTTGACCAGCTGATCGCGGACGGCGTTGGCGATGCTTTCGCGCCCATAGCCGACATTGACAGTCCAGACGCCGCCTGACACGGCATCAAGATGCTCCTTGCCAGTGGCGTCCCAAACCTTCATGCCTTTGCCTTCGACGATCACGCGCGGATCCACAGTTTCCAGGGCTTTGTGCTGCATCATGTGATGCCAAATATGGGCGCGATCCGCCTCGATGACATCGGACAGGTCGTTTTGGGTCAACGTGACATTCATGAGCATCGCTCCTTTGAACTGGGGGATGGCTATTTTGCGACAACAAAGAGGGATAGGACAGCCCGTGGTCTTCTAATTGAGCAACAAACCACGAAGAAAAGGTACACGAATAGGACCAAAAGTGCTAGTGACATATTGCCAGAGGCCGCAACCCGTTGCCATTTGGGACGAAACGTTTCTAACCTCGGCCGAGTCTGACAGGGTGCTGTGCATGCGCAAATATCCTGGCAGGGAATGATCCCGCTAAAGGCCCGCAGAGGTCTTTGCTCGTTTCAACAAGGAGTATCTAAAAATGACCCTCAAATCCAAATTCATGGGTGCCACTGCTGGCGTCACTATGCTTATGGCCGCTTCCGCCGCAAGCGCACTCGACGAAATCACCGTCGCCTATTTCCTAGAATGGCCAACCCCCAACCAGTTTGCCCAGGCCGATGGCACATTCTCTGAAATGATGGGCGTGAAAGTAAACTGGGTGTCTTTTGACGCCGGTACTGCAATGTCTGCTGCAATGGCCTCAGGGGATGTGCACATTTCTTATTCTCAGGGTGTAACGCCGTTCTTGGTCGCAACCGCGGCGGGCCAAGACTTGCAAATTGTTGATGTTGCAATGAGCTATTCCGAAAATGACAACTGCGTTGTGCGCGCAGACCTCGAAATCGACGCAGACAATGTTGCAGCAGAATTGCCCGGCAAACAGGTTGGCGTGCCGCTGGGCACCGCTGCACATTCCGGTTTCCTTGCTCAGATGGAGCATTTCGGCATCGATACGAATTCGCTGAAAATTGTTGATATGACACCTGTCGACTCGGCTGCGGCTTTCGCGGCCGGCGAGCTGGATATGGTTTGCGGCTGGGGCGGCCCATTGCGTCGCATGAAAGAGTACGGCAACACCTTGCTGTCGGGGGCCGAGAAAGAAGCGGTCGTTGGCCGAGTTTTTGACGTAACATCGATCCCGACATCTTTCGGAGAGGAACATCCCGACCTGGTTTCGAAATTCATCGAAGTGACCGCAGCTCTCGAGAATCAGTATCGTGCAGAAGGCGACGCAATGTTGCCGAATATCGCACAGGCAGCGGGTATGGATGAAGAAGGGGCCAAAGCTGTTCTGAGTGTTTTCGTATTCCCGACAGTTGAAGAGAAGCTCGGCAATAACTGGATGGCGGCTGGCGTTGCCGAGTACCTGACCAGCAGCGCAGCGAGCCTGGAGGCCAAAGGTCAGCTGACCGCGCTGGATGATTACTCGGCGGTTGTAAACAGTTCTTTCCTGGAAGCTGCCTCCAAGATGTAATTTGCCCTTGCGCAAGACATTGGGGCCTGGCTTTGGATATGAAGCCGGGCCCTTTTCAAATCTTAGGGGACAGCATGACAGGACTAAAAATAGATGGCGTATCCATGGTGTTCGAGTTGCCCAACGGCACCGACGTCCACGCACTCAACGACATAAATCTTGATATCAAACAAGGTCAGCTTTTGTCAGTCCTCGGCCCATCGGGTTGCGGTAAGACCACATTGCTGAACATTCTCGCGGGTTTCCTGGCGCCCACCGGTGGCAAGATTATCATGAACAATCGCATCGTTACGGGTCCTGACAGCGAACGTGGGATGGTGTTTCAGCAAGGTGCGCTGTTCGAGTGGATGAACGTGTCCAAGAATATTGGCTTTGGCCCCGCAATGGCAGGCAAACCGCAAGTCGAGATCGACAAGAAAGTCAAAGAGCTTCTGGGTATCGTGGGGCTGCAAGACTTTGCTGAAAAAATGATTTACGAGCTGTCGGGCGGGATGCAGCAGCGTGTCGCCTTGGCGCGGTGCCTGTGCAATGATCCCGATGTGATTTTGATGGACGAACCGCTTGGCGCGTTGGACGCACTGACCCGCGAAAAGATGCAAAGCCTAGTATTGGATATCTGGAAAAAGACCGGCAAGACAATAATCTTGATCACGCACTCGGTCGAAGAAGCGTTGCTGTTGGGTGAGCGTTTGATTGTAATGGCGCCGCGTCCGGGGCGCATTCATAAACAATACCAGCTGCCCTTTGCCGAGCTTGGCGTGGGCGCGGATCTGCGGGAAGTCAAGAAACACCCTGATTTTAGCGTCAAGCGCGACGAAATCTTGTCGATGATCTGGGATATGGAGGAAGAAATCATGGGCCGGATAGAGGAGGCGTAGATGTTCGTGGAAATCCTCGACGCTGTTGTCGTGACCCTTTGGATGGTCGTGGGGATCACAGTCGTTTTTGTCATTTACCTCGGAATTGCAAGCGTAAGCTGGTTCATTTATAATTTGATCCACCATCGCCAGCGCAAAATGCGCGGCTATTCCAGCTTAAAAACAGTAACATTTGGCGACGAAAGTTCGGTGGTGGCCAATAGGATTGCGTCTGTCGGCGCTGTCATTGCAGTGTTCTTGCTGTGGGGGCTTGCGACGGGGTCGAGCTTGCTCGGCCCAATTCAATTACCGGGCGCTTTTGTCGGACAAAGCTCGTTTGAGTACACCGCAACGAATGCCGCCGGCGAGACCGACACGGCCACAGTTTACGTTACTGTGGCCGCGTTCGGCGTTGACGGGGCTGAGCCCATTGACGTCAGCGAAGGCGGTGAAGGTTTTGCCAAAGACGATTCCGTCGAGGTGGCCGAACGGCGCACCAAGATCATCAAAGCCCAGAATAATGATGAGGGCGGCAAGCAAGAAGGTTACCGCGTTATAGCTGTGGAGGGGCAACCAATTGCCCCGGGGGAGATTGTGCCTTTCGCAGATGGCGAAGTTCTGATGACCTCGCGCGGCAGCTTACAGGTGCGTCCTGCAACGGGTGTGACCATGGAAGCGCTGTACTTGCCCCCACCAGAGCAGGTTTGGGACCGTTTTCTCGATTTGAATGCAAATGGCTATCAAAATGTTGGCCTTTGGGAGAACGTTGCCTGGTCGCTGATCCGGGTCGTGATTGGCTTTGGGCTGGGCTGTTTGTTTGGGATTCCGCTGGGCTTTGCGATGGGCCTGAATTCGTGGATGCGCGGTTGGTTTGACCCAATTGTCGAGTTCATGCGGCCGGTGCCGCCTTTGGCGCTGATCCCTCTGATCATCATTTGGTTCGGGATCGGCGAGCAGGGTAAAATCTCGTTGCTGTTCTTGGCGGCTTTATGGATTATGGCGATTGCAGCGCGCGCCGGAGTATCGGGTGTGAATATCTCAAAGGTGCATGCAGCCTATTCACTGGGTGCGTCGAAAGGTCAAATTATGACCAAAGTGATTCTGCCAAACTCGCTGCCTGAGATTTTTACCGGAGCCCGCGTGGCAATGGGCGTGTGTTGGGGCACCGTCGTGGCGGCAGAGCTTGTGGCGGCTGAAAAAGGTGCTGGAAAGATGATCATTGCCGCGTCGAAATTTCAACTGACGGATATTGTCATCGTCGGTATTGTCCTGATCGGCGTGATCGGTTTTGGGATAGATATCCTGATGCGCCAGGGCGAAAAGGTCTTGGTTCCTTGGAAGGGGCGCGGCTAAGAAAACGTTTCTTTATCCAAGATTGCAAAAGGCCCCTGGGCCTGAGGGGCCTTTTGTGAAAGTGCGATGTATTTAAGACCGATGAAGCGCCTGTTGGGCGATCATTAAGCAACAGAGGCGACGCTTTGGCTGTTTGCGTCAGTCGCGGTCGTTGAGTTTGTAGCCGCCACTGATCCAGGAGCGTATCAGCGCAGTAAACGCGTCGCTTTTGTCTTGATAACAGAAATGACCACAGTTCTTGAAGATTGTCAGCGCGCTATTGGGCAAGCGTGCATGCAGCCGATGCGCATTTCCAGATTTTAGAAACGCATCTTGTTCGCCCCAGAATACATGAACAGGGACCTGTAGTGTGGCGAGATGCGGATCAAGGTCCTTGCAGCCCTCGGGGTATCCTTTGAACCACTTGGTAACCGGACCAACCCGCCCAGAATAGCACGCAACATAATCAGAAACTTCGGCGGCGGAGGGGCTATAGTTCATATATCCCAAATTGTTCGCGCCACCAACGAACGCGCGGGCGCCTGTTGTTGTGAAGACCAGGCGCCAAAACGCTGAGTGGATCATTTTTCTGACGAGGCTGCCATCTTCGGAGGGTTGGACACTTGGTCCTGCGCCAATCAAAATGCTTTTGGCGGCGTGATCGCGGTGCAAAACGTAATGAAGGGCCACGGGCATCCCAACATCTGGCGCAACGATATGAACGTCAGACAATCCTAGCTTATCGATGAACTTTTGCAGAAATGCGCTTTGTGCCGCAAAGGTCATCAAGCTTATATCCCCTTCACTTTGACCAAATCCCGGCAAATCTAATGCCACTAGATTTGACGTGTCCGCCAGCGCTGACCAGGTTGCATCGTAACACAGAATGCTCTGGGGAAGCGGGCTGAGGAACAGGACCGTTGGACCATCGGCATTGCCGCCGGTCGCATACCGCACTCTCAGTCCATCCAGATCCATATAATTGGGTTGGATCGCAAACGTCGTGCGATCATAAACGATCTTGCCTGCACCTGTTTTGCGCATCTGCCAGAGTTGATAAAATTCTGGCGTAATCATCATGAAGCCGGCGGCGTTCAATCTGCCGAGCACGCCAATCGGATCTTTTGGCATAGGTTGTCTTTCTAACTTGATCTTCGTGCAGATTTTTTAAAATCAGCTAGAGATCTGGCAGATTCTGGTCAACATTAAAATACCTTCCGGTTCGAAAATGAATGATGCACCGATGCAGACCGGTGGCGTCGTTTGCAGGGTTGCCATTCCGGGTACGACTTTTTGATGATGTCTGTTGCTTTATCGCCGCTCAGGTCTGCCTTCCCAAGGCCCCTTCGGGCGACCAAAGTTGCAGTAGGTTTACCTCAGAGAGGCGCTCTATCGGGCTTTGTCAGGCCTGACGTGCCCAAAACCACTTTATTGCGTATTGGCGAGTTAGAAAGCCCAACGAGACGTTAATCATCGCTTCGTTATTTTTGCTGGACGATTGCGATGGCCGGAGCAAGGCAGATCGGGAGTCCCGTCCTCTCCGACTTTGGCAGGTTCTGCTGAATTATGGCTTGCTGCGGATACATAGCGCACATGACCTTTGTACTGGGTCCGCACCTTGCGTGATACGGAAGCGCAAGGTTTTCACCTGCCGGGAATACGCCAGCTTAACTGGCGCACAAAGCTATCATTCTAGCTTGCCTCAAATCCGGAAACGCTTTGGCTCTCGTTCTGATCTGCCTCCGCTTCGCGGCTGCAAAACTATAAATCAAATAAATTGCAGATGCAGATTCATAGCGATCGCGATCAGGATCAGCCCGCCCGCCCAAGACATACGCTCTCGCATCACCTGTTCTCGGTTGATCACGTCCGTCATGGTGCCCCCGAGATAGGCCACCGCCAGATCGGACGGGATCGCAGTCAGCGGCACAAGCGCGCCCAACACGAGAAGCTGCGTCGTGACACTGACGTTGGCAGCTTGCACATCGCCACTGATGAACGGGGGCAGGAACAATGCAAAGAAAAGGACCGTTTTGGGGTTCAGAACTTCGACGATGACGCCCTGCCAAATGATCGAGAAAAGCGGTTTATGCCGCACCTGCTCGACATCGAGCGTCTTTTGCGCCTCGGATTTTGCTCCACGGATCATGTCAATCCCCAGCCAGATCAGATAGGCCGATCCGGCATAGCGCAGGGCGGTGATCATCCAGTCGAATTTTTCGAAGACTGCTGCCAGCCCCCAAGCGGTTGCCACTGCCAGAATGATCCCGCCCAGACAAAGGCCCAGTGCGGACGCCAAACCCGCAGCGCGGCTTTGTCCAACGGTTCGAGACAACACGTAAAGCATCGACGGGCCGGGTGTCACGCTCAGCGCCAACCCGGCAACAAAAACGGCAATCATCGCATCCAGAGTAGGCATAGCTTACACCGAGACTTTGTTCATTCGTTTTTCAAACGGGTTGTCGACACTCGCTGGCCTCTGGGTCCAACCATCGGTCTGCCGATGTCTCAAGTACGGGAAATCGCGTATCAGCATCCGCTCCAAATGCGCACCTGCCCTGAAAGGGTCGTATTTCGCCCGCTCTTTCCTCAACAATTCAGGGAACGGCTTGATGAGTGTATCATGGTTGGCAGCCACGAAATACGGCATCGAGAAACGCTCTGGGCTAAGATTCAATACTCTATGCGGGGTCGAACGAAGTTGTCCGTTGGTCCAGGCTTCCATCATGTCGCCGATGTTCACCACATAAACACGTGGGTCGACCGGCACGTCGATCCAGCGGTCCTCGGAGTTCATGACCTGCAGGCCGGCATTGCGGGTGTGCAGCAGCGTCAGGCACTCATAGTCTGTATGCGCCCCCATGTTCACTGACTTGGCATCGATTTTGTTGTGCTGGCGCACATAATGCAGCAGGCGCAACTGTGAGATTGGCTTGGTCATATGGTTGGTCATTGCGCCGGGTGTCAGCCCCAGATGCAGTTCAAGGGCTGAGCTGATCAATCGACCCAGCGCCGAGATTTCCTCGGAATAGGCGGCGACGGTCTGTTTGAACCCGGCGATACTGGGCCAGACATTCGGCCCTAGCAACAGGTTGCCAGCCAGATAGTCAGGATCGTCATGTGGCAGATCTACCCCAAGATCGAAGGCTTCATAGCTGCGGTTCACTTCGTCGGGATAATCGCCTTTTTCTGTAAATGGCACATAGCCCCGGTGGTTGGAGCTACGGCCGATGTAATAATGACGCTTGACTTGGTCAGGCAGCGCAAAGAACCGCTCTGCGACCTCGTAAGTCTTCTCTACAAGCGCTAGGTCGATCCCATGCCCGATGATCCTGAAAAATCCGATGACACGCGCAGCTCGACCAATTTCATCGGCAATTTCTTTGAACCTGTTTTTGTCGCCAGTTCTGATCCCACTAATGTCGATCAGCGGCAGACTTTCAAATGAGACAGGACAGCCCGCCTTTTGTTTCCTAATCAATGCCCCCACAATTGATAATCTCCTAGTTAGTGATTTTCTGACAGCAGTTCTTTCCCGCAAGGTGCGGCTGGAAAATAGAGATTGAAGGTCGACCCAGCTCCGACTTCACTTTGAACATCAACAGTACCACCCGTTTGGCGCATGACCCCAAGCACCATCGAAAGCCCCATTCCCGTGCCTGTGCCTTCTCCGACCGCTTTGGTGGTGAAGAATGGATCGAAGATCTGTGCCATGTGTTTCTCCGCGATACCGGGTCCAAGATCTGACATGCTCAAGCGCACATAGCGCCCTGGCGCCAGTTCAGATGGGAAATGCTGCCCCTCGGTCAGCGTGTGAAAAATGTTTTCCGTTGCAATTTTGATTCCGTCCGCCTTTGGCATCGCCTCGATGGCGTTCAGTGCGAGTGCATGCAGCATGTTGTTCACGGCTGCCGGGTCGGCGGACACAGGCCATAGATCAGTAGCCATACAAAGCTCAAACGGGCTGCCGAACGACTGTTCACATTTCTTGGTCAATACCGCCACCAGCGCATTCAAGTCGACGGTCTCTGGCGAAAGCCGTGTCCGCTGTGCAAAAGCCAGCATGTCTCGAATCAACTGCGCCCCGCGCGCAGAGGCCGCTTTTATACCCTGTAGTGTGTCGCTCGACTCAGCATCAGGTTCATCAAGTTCCAGCAGTTCGATATTCCCGCCAATCACAGTAAGCAGGTTGTTAAACTCATGCGCGAACCGTCCCGCAAGCCGCCCGATCGCTTCCATCTTGCGCGCCTCGAACAGCTTGGCTTCCAGTGCTTTCCGATTGCGCGTTTCCCGGGTCAGCTGTGTGTGCGCAATGACAAGATCTTCGTACCGCTCTTGAGAGCGGTTGGTTTCAAACAACAGTTCCAGCTTTGCGCTCGTCATCGCAGCCACTGTGCTCAAAATTTCCAGCTCCGCCTCGCCAAACACGGCCATCTCGGGATGTTCGCTGTCGATTACGCCGGCAACGCGTCCACTACAGATCAGCGGCACGCAAATTTCTGATCGTGCCGGTTCTGTATCGGCGATGTAGTTTTCATCCCCCAGAAGATCGTCCACGATGATCGGTTTGCGGCTTTGCGCCACCTGCCCGGTGATGCCGCGCCCGAAAGGAATAACCAAAGGGTTGATGATGCTGCGTCCGAAAGGGTTTTTCTCACCCCAGGCCGCAGCCTGTTTCAATTCTGTTTGCTGCTCATCAGCCGCATAGATCACACAGTCGATGAAATCCAGTTTTCCAACCACGTTTTGCGCAACATACCAGAACAGATCCTCCACACTCGGAATCGACATCAGATCGACTGCGAATGTGTTAAGCGTACGCAGTATCTGCGCTTCACTGGTCCGGTTTCTTTGGCTTAAGCTTGTTGGTACTGGCTGGAGCATTTTTGGAACACCCTAAACTCGTAAATAAAACTACCTTAGGTTGTATTGTTGCTCAGGTATAGTTTTTTTTTGAAATACTGCAGAACTCGGGTCAGGACCCACTGCCAGGATAGGACGACAGCCAAGAAAGGGCGGGCTTTTAAAAATACTTTGGGCGCATGCCAGAGCATGTCGCGATACACCCTCTGTCTTTGAAGCAGGTAAATCGTGTCTGTCGACAGAGTTTTTTTTGGAACAGATGTCGGCCTGAATGAAGAAAGGGTCTGGCTCATCTTTCTTGTTTTGGTTGTGCGGCGGATCGGGGGTGATAAGGTGTGGCACGAAAATAAACTATTTCTTGACCTTCGAGCCCGTCCGCCAGCTTGCCAGAGACGTAACTGGCGCGCTTTTCGCTGAGCAGACACCGCGTCCTTCAAAGTCTGGTCTTCGATACGTCTCACACACCGGCATAGTGATATGGTTCCAAACCCGAGATGGTTTTCAGCGGCGACCCTTACCTAAACCGTCGCAGGTTTTTGGTGAATACAATCGCTCAAAGAATAGGCCTTATGCGGCGTGCGCTCATCGGTTGGTCTGGTTTGATTGTTGGTGCATCGTGGGCCTTGGGTCCATCGGAACGATGCTTTCGGGCGCGGGCGGGCGGCAGTATCCGTCTTGGTCCAGCGGGTCGTTCGGCCCATTTCCGACCGTGGCGTAGCAACGTGTTGGCGAGCAAGACGAGCTTGCGCATGATCGCGGTGATAGCGAGCTTCGATGCCTTTCCACGTTCGTTGAGCTGGTGGGACTTGCGCTTGAGGTCGGCGTTGAAGCGGATCGCGACGCGAGCTGGCATGAAGATCGCGGAGCGCAGAGTTGCGCGTCCACCAAGGATCATCTGCTGTCCGCTCCACTTGCTGGAACGGCGCGTGAACGGGCCAGACCGGCGCGGCTCACCGCCTGTTTCGGCGCGAGTGTCCCGAGTTCGGGCCTCTCGATCAGCAACATAAAGGCGGTCACGGCGCCGATGCCGGGAATGCTGGCGAGGATATCGAGACGCGCGGCCAACTCAGGATCATCGGCAATCCTGGCGGCGATGGTCTCGTCGATCTCAGCAAGCTGCTTCTCGATGATGGCCCATTGCGCTTTTGCCTGGCGACGGATCAAGCTGATCGCCGCCGTGTCCGCGCGATTCCCTGGGGCGGTCCGATCCCTGATCAGCGCCAGGCGCGCGACGTGCAACTCGTTCATGAGTTCGCCACGAACCGGCCGCGGCGGCAGGTCGAGCGCGAGGCCCATCCGCACCAGCAGCATCGCATCTCCCCGATCCGTCTTGGCTTGTGTCCCAGTGGCCTGCGAAAAGCGGCGCGCCTGGCGGAGGTTGAGCTGGACCAGTGCATGGCCCGCCCTTGCAAACGCTTGGTCCATCGCACGATGATCGGGGCCGGTCGGCTCGTCGACGATCCGCAAGCCTTAGGGGGTGCCGATCCACCTCGGCAAGTTCTTGAACCCGGCCTTGTCCTTGCCGAACTCCTTGTGCTGCCGGTCTGAGAGCCGGAACGCCTCCAGCCTGTCTTTCGATATGTCGATGCCGATGATATCCTGCATGTGTCTGTTCCTGACCTTTGCTTGTCATGAAGGCCCAAAGCCCTGCTATCCGTTCAGGTCATGAGAAAAGACGGGGGCGATCACACCATAGCGTGGCCCTGGGCGGCCTAGGGCGGCCGACCCAGTCTTGATCCGTCCCCCGCCGCTGCCCGGCATATCTGGGGTGCCGGGCAGCAGCTCCCTTATCGCAAAGGAGCCAGGGGAAGTCATAAGACAAGCCCAATGCGCTGTGAGGCCTGACGGTGGTGTCGTGAACGGGCCATTGCGCGATCAGGATTTGCGCCGCTCGTAGGCTGTAGCAGATTTCTCCGTTGAGCGGCTCGTCGCGGAACCAGGCATTGAAGCTTTCACAATATCTGTTCTCCCAAAGCGATCCCGGCGCGATATAGGCCCTCTTCGTCCGACCGCCGCAATCCAGTCCCGCACTTTTTGGGCCATAAACTCGGGGCCATTGTCTGACCTTATGTATTCTGGCGGACCACGCAGGATGAACAGATCCGGCAGTGCGCCCAGCAGTTACGTGGAATTGAGCTTGCGATCGATCCGACCTTGCGCGCCTCCGTGGTAAATTCATCGATGATGTTGAGCGTGCGACAGACCCGGCCATCAAGCGGTGCGTTCTGGACGAAATCATAGCACCACACGTGGTTCGGGCGCTCCGGCCGAAGCCGCACATACGCCCCATTGTTCAGCCAAAGCCGTCCTGTCTTCCTTTGCCGGTGTGGGCCCTTCAGCCCTTCACGTCGCCGCGCGATTGCGCTCGAACCAATGGCGCATCAATTTCAGCGGTGCGAGTTGTGACCCTTGCCCCCCGCCATACCGCTTGCGCCATCGATCGAACCTCTGTTTTGTCATGTCAATCTGACGCACCGCCTGGGCAATCTTCGCCCCCTGTCCGTGAAGAACTTCAACCTGCTGAAGCTTCGATACTACCTTTGCGAGCTTCTTGCGTTTTCCAGCCATCGCTGATCCTCCAAGTTAAGGGACAAATCTATTCCAGTTGCTGGACAACCTTCAGGGAGCTATTCCAACCGCCTATCCAGAGTTGAGCATAGAGGCCAACGGGCTAACCCCGGGCATGACTGCGCGCGGCAAAAGGAGCGTTTTGGACAACACGCCCATATCCATCGGGTGCCGGTTTGGACGAGCAAGCCAAAATCAGCCAGCCCGAATCAACATTCGGGCAGATTGACGGCCAGGCCACCGAGACTGGTTTCTTTGTACTTGGTTTGCATATCCACACCAGTTTGGCGCATCGCTTCGATGCAATTGTCTAAAGGCATAAAATGTTTGCCGTCGCCATGCAGCGACAACGACGCCGCCGAAACAGCTTTGATCGCGCCCAACCCGTTGCGTTCGATGCACGGGACCTGAACCAAGCCGCCGACCGGATCGCAGGTCATTCCCAAATGATGCTCTAGCGCGATTTCCGCGGCGTTTTCGATTTGGGCATTGGTTCCGCCTAAAGCGGCGCATAGCCCTGCAGCGGCCATCGAAGCGGCCGATCCGACTTCGCCCTGACAGCCGACTTCGGCCCCTGAGATCGAAGCATTATGCTTGATCAGACCGCCAATCGCAGCCGCTGTTAATAGAAAGTCTCGCATCCCATCATCGGTCGCACCAACACAGTGATCGCGGTAATAGCGCAGCACGGACGGCACCACTCCAGCCGCTCCATTGGTTGGGCTGGTCACAACGCGGCCACCGGCAGCGTTTTCCTCGTTCACCGCCATCGCATAAACGCTCATCCAATCATTTGCGACATGGGGCTGCGCAAGGTTCATACCGGCCTCAGCAAGCAAGCTATCATGGATCTTTTTGGCGCGGCGCTTGACACGGAGTCCCCCCGGCAGTTCGCCTTCGATACTTAAACCACGGTCAATACACGCAAACATCGCGGTACGAACCTGATCGATTTTCAAGCCAAGCGCTTTGTCCGTCATATGACTAAGCTCGTTTTCCCACTTCATTTGCGCGATGCTTTTGCCGGACGTTGCGCCCATTTCCAGCATCTCACGTGCCGATCCGAATGGGTATGGATATCCGGCAGCCGATTTTTCGGTACGCAAATCTGTGCAGTTATCCCGCGCGTTCAACTCCGCCTCGGTAACAACAAAACCACCCCCGATCGAGTAATAGGTTTCCTGCAAATAGAGATTGCCACGTTTATCGAACGCTCTAAAGATCAGCCCATTGGCATGGCCTGGCAATGTCAAATCATAGTCAAAAATCAAATCTCTTGACGGGTTAAACGCAAGTTCCGGCAAGTCTGGCGGGCCTACCTTACGCGTTGCAGCGATTTCCGTTTCAAGCGCTTCCGCAACGTTCGGATCCAAAGTGTCGGGCGTGAACCCGGCGAGTCCCAAAACGACAGCGCGATCCGTCGCGTGGCCTTTGCCTGTGAAAGCCAGTGACCCGTGCAAGGACGCGCCAAGGGCCGCCAGATCGCCTGCGCCGGGCTCACGCTCGCGCCCGCCTGGGCGTCGGGTCTCACGAAGATCTTCCAAGAACCGCGCAGCCGCGCTCATCGGCCCCATGGTATGCGATGAGCTGGGGCCAATACCGATTTTGAAGATGTCAAAGATGCTCAGAAACATGACCTTAGCCCCCTACCGCGCACGCAGGGTATGAGCCAGAAACTGACGTTTATGCGGGCCTAAACCGACATGCGGCTGTGGATCCGCGACGCCGCCGCAAAATCTGCCAGGGGCGGTAAGCACCGACGTCGAGCACGATTCGCTGCTGGCAGCACATGACCCTCGAGTAACAGGACTTGAATGGGATTTGGCAAAAAGTGAGACTAAAGGTCTCAATAATGATTAAAATATCGGCAATCATCATCTGGACTTACGGGATCTAACATCTGGCATGAAGCCTTTTGGCGCATGTAGAAAATCAAGTTATTTGTGTGTGAAAGCGCTTACATATAAGACCGGCTGAGGGCGCAAAAGGGTGCTTGGCTGAGTATCATTCATTCTGTTGACGGGATAAAAGAGGCTTACTCAGCCCTGCCGTGGGGTTGCGCGGGACCAGTGCAATACGCTCTATGACATAGCAATGCTTTCCCAACAAAGGCTCAGACCATGGCGCAACCCACCTTAGAGCTCAGCCCTAAAGTGTCGGACGAACTTCGCAGAACCACCTGTTACATGTGTGCGTGTCGGTGCGGGATTAATGTCCATTTGAAGAAGGACGATACTGGAAAAAACCGCGTTGCGTATATCGAAGGAAACCGTGACCACCCAGTGAACCAGGGCGTGCTGTGTGCCAAGGGATCAGCGGGAATTATGCAAGTGAATGCGCCGTCGCGTTTGAAGGCGCCGCTGAAACGCGTCGGAGAACGCGGAGAAGGCAAGTTTGAAGAAATCAGTTGGGATGAGGCCCTGACCCTCGCCACCGATTGGTTGGCCCCTGTTCGCAAAGAAGCGCCCCACAAGTTGGCTTTTTTCACGGGCCGGGACCAAAGTCAGAGCTTCACTTCAATGTTTGCGCAGAGTTTTGGCACACCCAATTACGCCGCCCATGGCGGTTTTTGTTCGGTGAATATGGCTGCTGCCGGCATCTACACAATGGGTGGGGCTTTCTGGGAATTTGGGCAGCCTGACTGGGACCGCACCAAGCTTTTCATGTTGTTTGGCGTCGCCGAAGATCACGATTCCAACCCGATCAAAATGGGGTTGGGAAAGCTGAAAGCACGCGGCGCCAAAGTGATTGGTGTGAACCCGATCCGTTCGGGCTATAACGCGGTTGCGGACGAATGGGTCGGTATTACCCCAGGCACCGATGGCCTGCTGATATTGTCACTGGTTCATTTGTTGATGAGCGCTGGCAAAATTGACCTCGATTATCTGGCCAATTTCACCAATGCGCCATGCCTCGTGAACATGGACCCAGACAGCCCGGATCACGGTTTGATTATGAAAGACGATACGGGTCGCGCGCTGGTCATGGATCGCGCGCAAAACAAACCGCGCTGTTTTGACGAGCCAGACGTTCAACCAGACCTCGGCGGCACCTGGCAAGTCGGAAGTATTTGTCACAAGCCGGTATTTCACCTGATGCTAGAGCGGTATCTCGATCCGCAATATGCCCCTGAAGTTGTCGCGAAACGTGTTGGAATCTCGGCCAAGCGGATCCGCGCGATAGCGGCCGACGTCGCGCGCGTTGCGTTTGACGAAGCAATTGAAATCGATCAAACTTGGACAGATTTTCGTGGCAACACCCACGAAAAGATGACAGGACGACCCGTCGCGTTCCATGCCATGCGCGGAATTTCGGCGCATTCCAACGGCTTTCAGACCTGCCGTGCGCTGCACATGCTGCAAATCATCCTTGGCGCGGTCGAGACGCCGGGCGGTTTTCGCTTCAAACCACCTTATCCGAAACCGGCCACTGCCCATCCCAAACCACATTCAAAAGTCACCCCTGGTGCGCCACTCGACGGTCCACATTTGGGGTATCCGCAAGGCCCAGAGGATCTGGCGCTGGACGCAGACGGGGCCGCGATCCGGATCGATAACGCTTTTACATGGGAAAACCCGCTGAGTGCACATGGCATGATGCACATGGTCATCGCCAATGCCCATGCCGGTGTGCCCTACAAGATCGACACCTTGTTTATGTATATGGCAAACATGGCGTGGAACTCGTCTATGAATACGGCGGGCACGATCAAGATGCTGACAGATAAAGACGAAAACGGCGATTACGTGATCCCGCGGTTCATCTACTCGGACGCTTACAGCTCCGAGACAGTCGCCTATGCTGATTTGATCCTGCCCGATACCACTTATCTGGAACGTCACGATTGCATCTCATTGCTGGATCGTCCCATCTGCGAGGCGGACGCCGTGGCCGATGCGATCCGCTGGCCCGTGATTGAGCCCGACCGCGATGTGCGAGGTTTTCAGTCGGTTCTGTGTGAATTGGGTGCACGTCTCGATCTGCCAGGTTTTGTCAACGATGACGGCAGCCAGAAATACGCCGACTATGCCGATTATATCACCAATCACATGCGCCGTCCTGGCGTCGGGCCGCTTGCGGGGTTTCGCGGCGAAGATGCCAACGGGGCAGGACGTGGCGAAGTCAACCCAGATCAACTTGACGCTTATATCGAAAATGGCGGGTTCTGGATGGAGCACGTCCCTCAGGAAGCCGCATTCTACAAACCATGGAACAAAGCCTATCAGGAATGGGCCGTGAAAAAGGGATTCTTTGACGTAGAACAACCCTATATCTTCCAGCTTTATGTGGAGCCGATGCGCCGAATGCAGGCCGCCGCCG
This sequence comes from Dinoroseobacter sp., assembly GCA_042096155.1. GTDB lineage: Bacteria > Pseudomonadota > Alphaproteobacteria > Rhodobacterales > Rhodobacteraceae > Dinoroseobacter. The sequence goes on along the minus strand of JBELMC010000008.1, from coordinate 18,821 downwards.
AGGGGAAAGGCCCTATTCAGCCGCCCGATCATCTGCGTGACCGGGTCAAAACCGCAATGGACCCACTGCCGTTCTGGAGCGAACCGTTTGGTGAGGACGTGGACCATGACGACTTCCCACTGCATGCCCTGACCCAGCGTCCTATGGCCATGTATCACAGCTGGGGATCGCAAAACGCGTGGCTGCGCCAGATCCATGGTCGCAACCCGATGTATCTGCCAACTGCCGTTTGGGAAAAGAACCGATTTGAAGAGGGTGACTGGGCGAAAGTGACGTCGCCGCATGGGGAAATTACCGTGCCAGTCGCGCATATGGCTGCGCTGAACAGCAAAACGATTTGGACCTGGAACGCGATCGGCAAGCGCAAGGGCGCCTGGGCTTTGGACAAAGACGCGCCCGAAGCCACAAAAGGGTTTCTGCTGAACCATCTGATCTCGGATTTGCTGCCACCAAAAGACGACGGTATGCGGTATTCAAACTCGGATCCGGTGACGGGCCAAGCAGCTTGGTTTGACTTGCGCGTCCGGGTGGAGAAAGTCTCGGCTCCGGCAGAGGCACAGCCAGCTTTCGCCGTTCTGCCAGATTTGGGAGTGGGACAATGACCCATTTCGACCAAACGAAGACGCAACGCGACGCAGCAGGAGGCGACCAATGACGCTATTGCCCACTTCAACCGAGAAAAAGTTGGGCCTCGTGATCGATCTCGACACCTGTGTTGGCTGTCACGCCTGTGTTGTCAGTTGCAAAGGCTGGAATACGGAGAATTACGGCGCACCGCTCAGCGATCAGGATGCGTATGGCGCAGCACCATCCGGCACCTTTCTGAACCGGGTGCATAGTTATGAGATCACACCGAAGGATGCGCCTGCTCAGGTGGTGCACTTCCCCAAATCTTGTCTGCACTGCGAAGACGCGCCATGCGTCACGGTCTGCCCGACAGGGGCTAGTTACAAGCGTTCGGAAGATGGAATCGTCTTGGTCAATGAAGAGGCATGTATTGGATGTGGCTTATGCGCCTGGGCCTGTCCTTACGGTGCTCGTGAGATGGATCAGGCCGAAGGTGTGATGAAAAAATGCACCTTATGTGTCGATCGGATTTACAACGAAAACCTGCCAGAAAAAGACCGCGAGCCCGCCTGCGTTCGCACTTGTCCCGCTGGTGCCCGCCACTTTGGCGATTTTGCTGATCCCGAAAGCCATGTGTCTGTTCTGGCTGCAGAACGCGGCGGTATCGATTTGATGGCCGAGCAGGGAACCAAACCCGTCAATAAATACCTCCCGCCACGCCCCAAAACCGATGCTCAGCCAGAGGGCGAGATCGATATCCTTGCGCCGCTTCTGGCACCAATCGCGAGCGACACGAAGGACTTTCTCGGGTGGCTTGACCGTACTTTAGAAAAACTGCCCGGCGCGTAATCGTGTCTTTTTGATATAAATACCCGAAAGAGCATCCTCATGCATCCAGCCCCAAGTATTATCGCCTTTACCGTTATGTCCGGCCTTGGCTTCGGCCTTTTGGCGTTTTTGGGACTGAACATGCCGAATGTTTCTGGTTGGGTGTTGTTCGTCTTCTTCGCCGTTGGATACGTCCTCGCGGCCGGGGGGCTTGTTGCATCCGCCTTCCATTTGGGCCATCCGGAACGTGCTTTGCGAGCCTTTACACAATGGCAGAGCAGTTGGCTAAGCCGCGAGGGGATTCTTGCCGTGCTCACTCTGGGCGTATTGGGCCTCTATGCGCTAATGGCGATATTCTTTAACACAAAAGTGGCTTGGCTTGGCGGCATCGGCGCGGTCTTGAGCATTGCAACTGTGTTTGCGACCTCGATGATCTATGCTCAACTCAAAACTGTACCGCGCTGGAACCATTGGACAACTCCAGCACTTTTTCTGACCATAAGCCTTGGAGGCGGCGCGTTGCTCGCATCAAAGACACAGATCGCAGCGCCCTTTCTGATCGCAGCCTTTGGCCTTCAGGTTCACGCGTTCAGCTCTGGCGATAAGCGCTTCCGCGCACGCGGCCACTCGTTGAACACAGCAACCGGTCTTACTCAGGGTTCAATGCGGCTGTTCGAAGCTCCGCATACCGGCAGCAACTATCTGATGAAAGAAATGATACATCAGATCGGCCGAAAGCACGCGCAAAAGCTGCGGATCATAGGTGCGGGCGTTGGCTTGTTGTTGCCTTGGTTTATGCTGGTGATGTTTCCTGTTGGTCATTTATTGGTTGTTCCAACCATCTTATTTCATGTTATCGGAGTGGTTGCACTTCGCTGGTTGTTTTTTGCAGAGGCAGAACACGTCGTCGGCCTGTATTATGGCAGGCATGGCTGACGGCCATTCAGCCCGTTACATCTTATTAATCTCTGTCAGCTAGACCAATTCTGAACGCCCCGGGCTCACCTGGATTCGCGATGTAGAATTGGAAAATATGAACCGCTCGTCCCTTGATCTCGATGGCTATGGACAGGTGACGCCTGATCCGCAATGGCCAAATCGTGCCGAGATTGCCGTGCAGGTCGCGCTTTATTTGGACACAACGGATCGAGAGACGTCGAACCCTGAAACTTACGAATACGGGCTTCGGGCTGGTTTCTGGCGTTTGTATCGGCTTCTTGTGGATGCCAACATCCCAGTCACTGTTTTCGGCAGTCCGGCGACTATTGCGAGTCTTCCACGCCAAGTCGCTGCGATGCAGGCCGTCAATTGGGAAATCGCGCTCTATGTCGCACAAATATCAGAGCGTGACGACGTTCCCGTCCAACAAGCCATTGCGGATGCCATGGCCAAGCATCAACACATCACCGGCCAAGCGCCGTTTGGGTGTGCAACGCAAATTCGGTCTTCGGGCACAACCGCTTTTGCCGCCGCACCGCTGACCCTCGCATATGTCAGCCACAGCAGTGCAGATGACATACCGTATTGGGTGGACGTCACTGACCCTCCTCAGCTGGTGATCCCGGAGCAACCGCGCATCCAATATCCGCCAAACGCACCGTTTCAATCTGCAGAAACCTACTATCAAGACTTGCAGTTTAGCTTTGACGCGTTGAAACAAGAGGGTGCAAAAGGCCACCCAAAGATGATGACGATATGTTTGCATCCTGGAATTGAGGGACAGGCCGCTCGGGCCGCAGCGTTGTCGCGTTTCTTCAAGCATATCGCTCAAGACGCGGGTGTTTGGTTTGCAACGCGCGCTGAAATTGCGTTCCATTGGCGAAAAGCTCATCCAGCACCGCCACCTCGGTTTCATCCCAGCAGCTTGGATGGAAAAGACTTCGTCGACACCTTTGGCCAGGTCTACCCAAACGCACCCTGGATTGCCGAACAAGCCTGGGAGAGTGATTTGACCCCTGCTCATGATACGGCCGAAGGATTGCATAGCGCATTGTTTCGACGTTTCCGCGCCGCCACGTTAGATCAGCGTATCGCGGTGCTACACACACAGCCACCTTGTTTGACGCACCAAGCAGCATCGCATTTCAGCTTTACAGAGACCGAGTCCGCGCAAGTTGCAAAACTATGCGCCGATTACCGTGAAAAGCATGGGTTTCCATTCGTTCTTGCCTCCTTGGATCATTCCAAAATTCATCTATTCCAGCTGCTCGAAGACGCGGTTGCGAACGAAACCTCACTCGAAATCAGTCGTGCCTGTCGTGAAATCGAAACTTTGGCCAGAGACAGGCTGATTGCAATTTTTGAGCAACATCAACCGGGCTCCTGCGTCTCATGATGCCAGTAGTCTCATGACGCTAGGATAAGGTGGCCCCATTTTCTGGACGGTATGGCATGCCCTGCACGCCCTACGCTGCGTTCATTGCATAGATGTGCATCTAGTGTCAGACAAGGCTTGTGTAGGATCGTCAAAAACAATCAACGCTCACAGATCACGCCAAACATCTAGGTATTTGGGCTTGGCCCTGAGCGGTCTTGGTTCTTTAGCAAAAGCAAAAGCGCAATAGAGGTCAGCGCAACCCCGCCTAAGACAAGACCTGGTGGTGCCCCATGCCCCAGCGCGACTTCCCAAAGAATAACCCAACTTGGGGTCAGATAGGTGTAGGCCATCACCTTCGCCGAAGGCAGCCGCAACGTAGCGAACTGTAGCATTACGATGGTGACCGATGAGGCAAGCACAGCCAGATACATGATTGTCCCCCAGACAAGCGGCGGTACATTGGCCCAATCTGTTGCCAGCAAAGCGGGTGCGCCATACAGCGTCAGGATCAACGCCGTCGCCGATAAGGTGCCAAAAGAGAACATCAAGGCACTCTCACCCCGGTTCAGCAAGCGCATCATGGGGGTGAAAAACGCATGAGCGACACAGCCCCAGAAATAAATCATCTCTCCCCGACCAACGTGGAACGTCATCAAGGCGGCAAGATCTGCTCGAAAAATAACCCACAATGCGCCCGCCGCTCCAATAGCCAATGCCAGCGCCATGCGCGGTGTCGTGATTTGGCGCATCAACACATAGCCTGCAACACCCGACATAATCGGAACAAGCGTAAACACTGCCGCGGCGGACACCGGAGGGGCGGTTTTGAGCCCTTCGAACATCAGCACGAAATAAATCGCAAATAGTCCGCCAACAATAAAGTAGCGCCAGGGTGCCTTCAGAAAAGCGCGGTTGAACCCGCCTGTGCAAGCCAACACGGTGCCGATGACGCTTGCCGCAAGACCGAACCGAATGGCGTTTAGCGCAACGGGCGCCAAGTCATTGGCGGTCATAGCGCCCAACGAAAACGAGCCCGCGACAAGCGCAGAAAATAACAACATCGCCAGATGCCCTTTCGCACCCGGGCTTAAGGTCTGGATCACGTGCTGTCCCAAGTCTTTGCCGCGGCCTTCAGCGCGGCCGTGACGCCCTGTACTTTCGCAGTCCTATGCAAATCCACATGGGTCACCAGCCAAATAGGGGCATCCCATTCCTCTAAAATCGGAGCGAGCGGTACCAAATTTTCATCGCGCTCTGCCAAAAACGCGGGCAAGAAACCGGCACCAACGCCAGCCTTGACAGCCTCAATGCCGGCAACGAACTCTGACGTTCGAAAAACGATCTGATGGCCGGGGATGTTGTCGTTGAGCCACGCCAATACCTTTGCGCGCGGGTTGTCTTCAGTCGAGCCAACAAACACGTGTCCTGTCGAGTCAAAGTTTGCCCCTAATTTGCCGCGCTGAGCCACATAGGCATGGGTGCCGTACAGTCCCAAGCGAAGGGTAAACAGGCGCTGGATCACATTATCGGGGTCGTCCGAGGGCGGTGGCCCTGCGCGAATAGCAACATGCGCTTCGCCATATTCCAACCGAAACAAACGCGTATCGGTCAAAAACTTGATTCTGAGCTGCGGGTGCTCTGCTTGAAATCTGGCCAAGACCGGCGTGAGCAAAGGAGACATCACTTCTAATGAAGTTATTGCCAGGTCGCCAGTTACCTTGGCGGATTGGCCATGCAGACGCCCCTCGAGCTGTGCGAATTGCTCGGCCGTGGCGCCAGCAACTCGCAACAAATCCAGCCCAGAATCGGTTGGACTGTATCCTCTGGGGTGGCGCTGGAACAACTTGACGCCCAACCGGCGCTCTAATGCCTCAATATGGCGAATGACGGTGGCATGGTGCACGCCAAGCACATCGGCCGCACCGCTCACTGTGCCCAGCCGAGCAACGTGATAGGCCGTCCGAATTTCGTCCCAAGTCCCAATCGGCATGTCAGTGAAGTCCTTCGCAATTGGTAATATCGAAATTCATTTCAGTCTTTTTTGCAACGTTCTTCTTCCGTCTGGCGCATTGCTGCGGATAACTTGTCGGTTGCGTCAGCCTCAGGTTGCTTGACTCTCGCGCCCACAAGAGCCTAGAGGGTCTCATTCCGGAGTGCATCGCCCTCCGGTCCTTCGCTCTAAGCAAGGATCGCCATCCGTCAGCGCGTTGCGCCCACGGGTGCTTTTTGCTTTGAGCCAATTGGAACCGCAAAACGCGCCCCACATATGGGGTGACGTTGAGACAACCGAACGAAGGACGATGCCAATGTTCGAAACCCTGTCAGACCGTCTCTCTGGCGTATTCGACCGGCTCACCAAGCAAGGTGCCCTGTCTGAAGCGGATGTTGACACCGCGCTGCGCGAAGTGCGTGTGGCATTGCTTGAAGCGGACGTTTCACTTCCAGTGGCACGTAACTTCATCAAAGCGGTATCCAAAAAAGCCACCGGTCAGGCGGTGACCAGGTCTGTGACCCCGGGCCAGCAAGTCGTCAAAATCGTCCATGATGCCTTGATCGATACGCTGCGCGGCGCAGACGATCCCGGAACCCTGAAAATCGACAACCCGCCTGCGCCAATCCTGATGGTGGGCTTGCAAGGTTCGGGAAAGACCACAACGACCGCGAAACTGGCCAAGCGGTTGAAAGAGCGCGAAGGCAAGCGCGTTCTGATGGCCTCGCTCGACACCAACCGCCCCGCTGCGATGGAACAGCTGGCCATCTTAGGTGTCCAAATTGGCGTAGACACCCTGCCCATCGTCAAGGGTGAAAGCGCGCAAGCCATTGCCAAGCGTGCCAAAACCCAGGCTAGCCTTGGGGGATATGATGTCTATATCCTGGATACCGCTGGCCGGTTGCATATCGACCAGGAACTGATCGCTCAGGCCCAAGAGGTCCGTGATATCGCCACGCCGCGCGAAACGCTTCTGGTGGTTGACGGCCTGACAGGTCAGGACGCAGTCAACGTTGCCCAAGAGTTCGACGACAAAATCGGCGTCACTGGCGTTTGTTTGACGCGAATGGATGGTGATGGGCGTGGCGGCGCGGCCTTGTCAATGCGTGCAATCACCGGCAAACCGATCCGGTTTGTCGGCTTGGGTGAAAAGATGGACGCGCTCGAAACATTCGAGCCAGACCGCATCGCTGGCCGGATCCTTGGAATGGGCGACATTGTTGCCCTGGTTGAAAAGGCGCAGGAGACCCTTGAAGCCGAACAGGCGGAACGGATGATGAGGCGCTATCAGAAGGGTCTGTTCAATATGAACGACTTGAAAGGGCAGCTAGAGCAGATGATGAACATGGGCGGCCTTGACGGTGTGATGGGTATGTTGCCAGGGATGTCCAAATACAAAGGTCAGATGGACAAGGCCGGGTTCGACGACCGCATTTTGAAACAGCAGATCGCTTTGATCCAATCGATGACCAAACGCGAGCGCGCCAACCCGCAGATCCTCCAAGCCAGCCGCAAGAAACGCATCGCAAAGGGCGCAGGCCTGGAGGTGTCGGACCTCAATAAGCTTCTTAAAATGCAGCGCCAGATGGGCGATATGATGAAGAAGATGGGCAAAGGCGGGATGCTCAAACAGGCCATGGCTGCGATGGGCGGCAAAGGTATGCCTGGCATGGGTGGTGGGATGCCTAACGAGCTTGCCACTATGGATCCAAAGCAGCTGGAAGCCGCAGCCAAACAGATGGGGATGGGTAGAGGCGGCTTGCCCGGCTTAGGTGGTCTTGGCGGTCTGTCCGGTTTGGGACAGAAAAAATGAGATATCCTGTCCTAGAAACCGAGCAATTGTTCCTGCGCAAACCTTTGCCTCAGGATTTCCCTGCCCAGCGCCCCGGAATGTCGGATTGGCATGGCGTGTGCCAGACCTTAATCCACTGGGATAGTAAAGCTTTTGGCCCCTTCGCGATGATCTGTAAGAATACGGACTTGTGCCTTGGTCTCGCGGGCCCTTGGAACCGCGCCGATTGGCCCGAAGCCGAGCTGGTCTGGCAGATCTGGGACCCCACGACCAAGGCAGAGCTGGCCCGTGAAGCCGTGACTGAGGCCTTTCGGTTCGCGCGCGGCACTCTGGGTTGGAACGCTTGCGTAACGTATCTGGGCTTTGGAAATCGTGCGGGGATTGCCTTGGCCGAAACGCTTGGCGCGACAAGGGATCGCTTTGCCGATACACCTCTTGGCCGTGATTGCTTTGTGTACCGCCACGGAATGCCTAGCGCCGCATGACCCATTCTTGGCCCAACATTGCAGACAGCTCCCCCGCTGATTTTATCGCCGGGATGCACGGCGCAGATCAAAAAGGCGATCCAAAACCTGCGATCGCATGGACTGCACGACACATCGCATTTGAAATCTGCGGGCAAGGCTCGTGGGTGCGCGCCAATGGCCCTATCAGAACCCCGAGTGAAAGCATCGCTGCCAAGCTTGTAAAGGTCTGCATGGCGGCACCCAAAGCGCTGGTGACGCATCGCCACCCCAGCACAGAAGCCTGCCGCCTTTTGTCCTTAGGTAACGAAATTGAGCGCGACGAATGAGTGAGCTGCCCCTCGCCATGATTGAGACGGATCGTTTGGTCTTGCGGGCACCATGCCTTGATGACCTGGGCGTGTGGACGGCGTTCCTCGCTTCCGAGCGTGCGTCGTTTATCGGCGGACCACAAACCGATGCGGGCCAAGCCTGGCGGGCCTTTGCCCATATCGCAGGCATGTGGGCCTTGCGCGGTTTCGGCAGTTTGGTGTTCGCGCAAAAAAACGCCCCGGATTACCCCTTGGGCGCCTGTGGTCCTTGGTTTCCTATTGGTTGGCCAGAGCCCGAGCTGGGCTGGCAGGTTTGGGACCCCAGCGCCGAAGGCAATGGGTTCGCATTTGAGGCTGCGACCGCGGCGCGCCGCTTTGCCTATGACTCCCTCGGCTGGCAGCAACCGGTCAGCTATATCGACCCGCAGAATGCCCGCTCAATTGCACTGGCCGAGCGTCTGGGCTGCACACTAGATCCAAATGCCGACACACCGTTTCGCGACAAATGCGACCTGGTTTATCGCCACCCTGAGGTGCTTTGATGGACCGTCACATTATCGCTTTATCGCAGATAAGATGGCGCCACACGCTTGGCCCACGACCCAAGGATCACCCGGCCTTTGGATCAAAGTCGCGGTCTCGGCGTAATTTATGGGCGGCGGGTGGATCGCTCGTGACGCCTGAGGGCAGTGTGCGGCCGAAGACGCCGACGACGACGACGCCGACGACGACGACGACGACGACAATATGTATCGCGATTTGCCCGTCACACCCCTTTAATAAATCCCCTTGCCAATTGGCACTGCAAAGGACCCCGTTATGACCGACGCTGTGACCCGCGCCGCAGAACTGCTCCATGAACACCGCAAGAGCATCGACCGTCTCGATGCGATCCTCGCCTACACATTGGGCGAGCGTTTCAAACACACGCAAGCTGTGGGCAAACTGAAGGCCGAGCATGACTTGCCACCTTCGGACCCGAATCGCGAAGCAAGCCAGATTGCAAGGCTTGAAAACCTGGCCATTCAGGCTGATCTCGACCCCGAATTTGCCAAGAAATTCCTGAATTTCATCATTCAGGAAGTTATCCAACACCACAAGACTTTCAAAGAATAACAGGTATTTATGCCTGTCACGCCATCTATAGGAGATTACACCATGGCTATGAAAATTCGTCTCGCGCGCGGCGGTTCCAAGAAGCGCCCTTTCTACCGTATTGTTGCAACCGACAGCCGCATGCCGCGCGATGGTCGGTTCATTGAGAAACTGGGCACTTATAACCCACTGCTGGCCAAAGACAGCGAAGAGCGCGTGAAAATGAATATCGAGCGTGTTCAATACTGGCTCGGGGAAGGTGCGCAGCCAACCGACCGTGTATCGCGCTTCCTCGAAGCAGCTGGTATCGTGGCCAAGAAAGAACGCAACAATCCCAAGAAGGCCCAGCCTGGCAAGAAAGCCGTGGAACGTGCGGAAGAAAAAGCCGCAAAGACCGCCGAAGCAGCTGAACCTGCTGAGGCATAAGCACGAAGAGGAAAGTCCGCAAATGCGCGGAACATGCAAAAAGACAGGAAGCGCCCATGTCAGATGATCTGGTCTGCGTGGGCGCTATCGCAGGCGCATATGGCGTGCAGGGCGAGGTACGGCTGAAGAGTTTTTGCGCGGAGCCCGCCGCCATTGTCGATTATGCACCTTTGGTCACCAAAGCTGGTCACAGCTTTGATGTCCGGCTCAGCCGCGCTATCAAGAACGGCTTGGCCGTGAAGTTGTCGGGCGTCGCGTCAAAAGAAGCCGCTGATGCTCTGAAAGGGGTTGCGCTATTTGCCCCCCGGAACAGATTGCCTGCGCTGGAGGACGATGAATTCTATCACACGGATCTGATCGGCATGCAGGTCCGCGACACCGGCGGCACCACGCTTGGGACGGTCAAAAACGTACTCAACCATGGCGCGGGCGATGTGCTCGAGGTCGCGACCCCCACCGGTGTGTCGTATCTGCCATTCACCCAGGCCGCTGTGCCAACCGTAGATCTTGCCGGACGTCGGCTCATTTCTGATCCACCGCTGGGCGTCTTTGACGACGTTGAACCCGATGACTGATCGCATTCGCGTTCTGATCCACGCAGGATTTCATAAAACCGGAACCACCAGCCTTCAGGATTTTCTGAAACTTAACCGAGATGCGTTGTCAGAGCACTTTGACTACTACGGCAAAAACGACATTTTAAACTCAGGCTCGAGCGCGCGATTGTATTCTCAACGGCCGTTTCCCTGGCGCCTTGCCCGGTTTCGCCGGACATTGCGGCGGTTTTTGGATGGTATCCCGGCAAACCGCTCGATGGTTTTATCGCGTGAAACTTTTGCCGGCGGCATGCCAGGACATCGGCGCTTTTCCGGCGGATTGATGACCAGTTACACGCCAGCAGCAATCCCGCTGGCCAAAACGATTGTCGCCGAGTTGCGCCGCAAATATGGCGCAAAAGCAGAAATTATCTTGTTATACACCACCCGCAATCGCGAAGACTGGATCAAGTCGGTACATGGACATTTGCTGCGTTCAATCCGATTGAAGCTGGATTTCGAAGCCTTTCGGGCGCAGTTCACCAATTTGCCCGATCCAAAGAACGAAGCCACCAAGATCGCAGCTGCTATGGCACCGATCCGTGTCGAACACCGCGCCCTCGAGGATTACCGCCTTGCACCGGAAGGGCCCGCGCGTGCAATTTTGGACATTATGGAGATCCCTCAAGATGTTCGTGACATGTTGCAGTCCGCCCCGCGATCCAATACCGGCCAGCCACTTGATCTGCGGCATACCTTTTTGCAGCTGAACCGGCATATTCGTGCGAAATCCGAGCTACAGACCCGAAAAACCGCTTTGTTGCATGCGCATTGGAAGGGCCTTGAAGATGTCTGATGACCCCTCGTTTGTGCGTCGCTCATTGTCGTCAAAATCCCACGGACGGCTGAGTATTGGCGCAAGTGCGACGCCTCGGGCATTGATGGACGACCGTCCGGTGCTGAAGCACAGCTGGATCGCAAAGATCATTACATTATTTCCCGATGCTTTCCCTGGTGTTCTGGGTGAAAGTCTGACCGGCAAAGCCCTGGACCAAGGACGTTGGCAGCTCAAAGTTGTAGATCTGCGGACATTTGGCATCGGCAAACACCGTGACGTGGATGATACGCCTGCAGGCGGGGGCGCAGGCATGGTGATCCGCGCCGACGTTCTTGGCGCCGCGATTGAAAGTGATCCGTCGCCAGGACCTCTGGTCTATTTGTCGCCAAGGGGCAAACGGTTTGATCAATCAATGGCACAAGATTGGGCAAGTGGCGTCGGCGTCACGATGATCTGTGGCCGGTTTGAGGGCGTCGACCAACGGGTCATCGACCACTACAAGATACAAGAGGTCTCGCTTGGCGATTTTGTTCTGACAGGGGGTGAGATTGCAGCTCAGGCTCTGCTCGACGCGACCGTGCGTCTGCTGCCAAATGTGCTGGGCAATGCGAACTCCACTCAAGAAGAGAGCTTTTCCAACGGGCTTCTGGAGCATCCCCAATACACGCGACCCACAGTCTGGAAGGACCATGCAATTCCTGAGGTGCTGACCTCCGGTCATCACAGCAAAATCGATGCGTGGCGGCTGGCTCAAAGCAAGGCTTTAACCAAGGCGCGCCGGTCAGATCTTTGGGCTGATTACCTTATAGAACAAGGAAAGGGGAGTGGCGATAAGGCTTGATCCCAAGCTCGTCCAACCCTATACGACGCCAATCGAGATTCGCGCAGCCGCACGGGTCTTATTGAGTTTTGACAATTGCGGTTTGGGGCCTTCATCCAACAGCCTCCCTGGCAAACGTAAATGTTTCGGTCGACAGACCACAAAAAATGAAGCTGGGCGATCCTCTGGTGGGCTGCGTGACTGCGACAGGCCCATTTGAAGGCCAAGAGCTCTCGACCAGCCCCATAGTCGCGGAAAACCGTGACCCGAAAAGGAAAAATAGCGATGAATCTGATCGCACAACTGGAAGCGGAACAAATCGCTGCTCTGGGAAAAGACATCCCGGATTTCAAAGCCGGCGACACCGTTCGCGTTGGTTATAAGGTCACCGAGGGCACCCGCTCGCGCGTCCAGAACTACGAAGGTGTCTGCATTGGGCGTAACAACGGCCACGGCATTGCAGCGTCGTTTACTGTTCGAAAGATAAGTTTCGGTGAGGGTGTCGAGCGCGTCTTTCCGCTGTTCTCGACCAATATTGACAGCATCACGGTTGTGCGTCGTGGCCGGGTCCGACGTGCGAAGTTGTACTACTTGCGCACACGTCGCGGCAAGTCGGCACGTATCGCCGAGAAAACCAACTATAAACCCAAGTCGGCTTAAGGGGACTGGACATGAAAAACGAAATCCATCCCGATTACCACCTTATCAACGTCAAAATGACTGATGGGACAGTCGTTCAGATGAAATCCACTTGGGGTTCCGAAGGCGATCAGCTGGCGCTTGACATCGACCCAAGCGCACACCCGGCCTGGACCGGAGGTGGCACCAAGCTGATGGATACAGGCGGTCGCGTTTCAAAGTTCAAGAACAAATACGCTGGTTTGGGCTTTTAAAAACCAAACATTCTTTGCTGACCGGTGTGATCCCCCTGTCGCTGGTGCGCCGAGCCGGGGGATCGCCGCTGGCAATCGAAAAGTCGACCAAACCCGGGTGTAATCCTGGAAAGCCCCGCTCTGGCGCTGTCATTAGCAGAATACGCCGCGTTAGATGTTGTGACAGAAGACGCGGGGCAATAGAGGCAGGATCTTGGCGCATATTATCGTTTTCGGAAATGAAAAAGGCGGGTCGGGCAAATCCACCACCTGTATGCATGTGGCAACCGCTTTGGCGCGCATGAAACACCGGGTTGGTGCAATTGATCTTGATATCCGGCAACGTAGCTTTGGCCGCTACCTCGAAAACCGTGAAGCCTATAGCAAGAAATCTCGCCAAAACCTGACATCGCCGATCTTGGTAGAGCTTCCCGAAATTGACGAAACAACGCTCAGCCCTGGCGAAAATATCAATGATCTCCGTCTTAGCGCGGGGGTCGCTCAACTGGAAGCCGATTGCGATTTCATTTGCATTGACTGCCCCGGGTCGCACACTCGGCTGAGCCAAGTCGCGCATTCGCTTGCCGACACGCTTGTGACGCCGCTTAATGACAGCTTTGTCGATTTTGACCTATTGGCCAGAACTGACCCAGACTCCGCGAAAGTTTTGGGTCCATCGGTTTATTCCGAGATGGTTTGGAACGCGCGTCAGTTGCGGGCACAAGCGGGCCTGCCGCCTTTGGATTGGATCGTGCTGCGCAACCGGCTTGGCACACAATTCATGCACAACAAAAAAAAGGTCGGCGATGCGTTGGAGAATCTTTCCAAACGGATCGGCTTTCGGGTCGCTCCTGGTTTTTCAGAACGTGTGATCTTTCGCGAGCTGTTCCCCAGGGGCCTCACTCTGCTGGATCTGCGCGATATAGGTGTCGCTAACCTGAACCTGTCGAACATTGCCGCTCGCCAAGAGGTCCGCGATTTGATGAAAGCAATGGCGTTGCGCGATGTGAAAGTTACAATTTAGCCGGTCTGAAACATGGCTGAAACAAAATCGGGTGAAATTCGGATTTGGTTGTAATAAATCCGGGGTCGCCTCACGCATTTGTGGTGACGCAATCAAGCAGGCGTGATGATCGCCGTAACCGCTCGTATGATCCGCATGTTCCGTGTCAAAACGGAAATCACCGAAGTGTAAGACGCGAGATCATGACCATGATAGAACAGAAAAAACCGAACGGATTACCGCGTTGGCTTCCGCTCGCAGCGCTCGTCACCGGAGCCGCCGTGGGAACCTATTTTCTGGGTGACAGCTTGTCGTTTCAGGCACTGGCCGACAACCGTGGGGCCTTGATCGAATTCCGAGATGCGAACTATTTGGCCACAGCGCTGATCTACATCGCGATCTATGTGGCGATTGTTGCGTTCTCCGTGCCCGGGGCCACCATCGCAACACTGGCGGGCGGCTTCCTGTTTGGTCTTGTTGCGGGCACCATCCTAACGGTGATTGGCGCAACGCTCGGGGCGTCGGCGATATTTCTGGCAGCCAAGTGGGGTTTTGGCGAAAGGCTCGCTGCGAAAATGGAAACCAGCGAGGGTGTTGCGAAACGGTTCCGCGAGGGCCTGCGCCAGAACGAACTGTCCTATCTTTTCTTGATCCGCCTCGTGCCCGCCATACCGTTTTTTGTGGCGAATCTGCTGCCAGCTTTGGTCGGGGTCGGGTTGGGCAAATACGTTTTGACAACCTTTTTGGGTATCATGCCGGGCACGGCCGTTTATACTTGGGTGGGCGTCGGCCTCGGCGAAGTCTTTGCAAGCGGTCAGCCCCCGAACCTTGGCATTATCTTTGAACCGCAGATCCTTGGCCCCCTGCTGAGTTTGGCTGGGCTTGCTGTTCTTCCCATCCTCATCAAACGCCTGCGCGGCCCGAAAGTGGTATCCGATGGCACGCATTAGAACGGATATTTTGGTAATCGGTGGCGGTTCTGGGGGCCTCAGTGTGGCCGCTGGCGCGGTCCAGATGGGCGCAAAAGTGACGCTGCTGGAAGGCCACAAGATGGGTGGTGATTGTCTGAACTACGGCTGTGTTCCTTCAAAAGCCTTACTGGCAGCAGGCAAACATGCAGCGGCCATGCGCAGTGGCCAAGCCTTCGGTGTGACCCCCGTGATTCCCGAGGTCAGCTATGCCGCGTCCAAGGATCATGTCGATCGTGTCATCGAAACAATTGCGCCAGTGGATTCGGTGGCGCGCTTCGAAGGTCTTGGGGTGCAGGTCATCCAGGAGTTTGGCCGCTTTCTCAGCCCCACAGAGGTTCAAGCTGGCGCAGACACCATCGCCGCCCGCCGAATTGTGATCGCAACTGGCTCACGGCCTTTTGTGCCGCCGATCCCGGGTCTGGACACTGTATCCTACGAAACCAATGAGACGATCTTCGATCTGCGCGATAAGCCAGACCACTTGATCGTGATTGGCGGGGGTCCGATCGGCATAGAAATGGCCCAGGCCCATCGTCGGCTGGGCTCCAAGGTCACGGTGCTGGAAGGTGCCAAGGCGCTTGGGAAAGACGACCCCGAGCTGGCGTCCATCGCATTGGAGAGGTTACGCGGCGAAGGCGTCGAAATTGTCGAAGGCGCGCTTGCGTCTAAGATCAAAGGCGCGGCTGGCGCCCTCGAAATTCATACAAAGGATGGCAAAGTCTATACCGGCTCACATTTGTTGATTGCCGCCGGGCGGACCCCGAATATCGACGAGCTGAGTTTGGAAAAAGCCGGGGTCGCCTATGACAGCACGGGCTTGAAAGTTGATGATCGCCTGCGGACAACCAACAAAAAGGTCTATGGCATTGGTGACGTGGCAGGGCCCTTACAATTCACCCATGTGGCCGGCTATCATGCAGGCGTCGTGATCCGGCAGATCGTATTGGGTCTGCCTGCGAAAGCCAAACACAGCCATGTTCCATGGGCGACATACACCGATCCCGAGATCGCCCAGATCGGTCTGACAGAGGCCCAGGCTGCGACCAAGTATGGGGGCAGCCTCACCGTCGTGCGCTTTGCCTATCATGAAAACGACCGCGCCATTGCTGAACGCAAAACCACGGGTCTGATCAAGGTGATGGTCGTAAGGGGCAGGCCTGTTGGGGCAGGCATTGTGGGCGCCAGCGCGGGCGAGCTCATCGGTATATGGGCCATGGCAATTGCCAACAATCTGAAGATGAGCGCCGTCACCAATATGATTGCGCCTTATCCGACGCTGGGCGAGATCAACAAGCGCGCCGCGGGGGCTTACTTTGGGCCAAAGCTCTTTGACAACCCGTGGCTCAAGCGTATCGTGCGTTTGGTACAGCACTTCTGATCGTCCGCAAAGGAGACGTGCGTTGCTGAATACACTCTCCGGTCGTTTTCTGATTTTGACGGCGGTCTTCGTCATGTTGGCCGAGATATTGATTTTTGTGCCTTCGGTTGCAAGCTTCCGCGAGAACTATCTGCTCAACCGCTTGGAGCGCGCACAAATCGCCTCATTGGCACTTCTGGCTTCCTCAGACACCATGGTCACACCAGAGCTCGAGAGCGAGCTGTTGGAAAACGCAGGCGTGCTGACGGTGGTATTGCAACGCGACCAAATCCGAGAACTGGTGCTCGCCGCGCCCATGGTGGTGCCCGTGTCCAAGCGCTTCGATCTGCGCGACGTCCCTGCCATCGTTTTGATCCGAGATGCCATCGCCCGGCTGATAAGCTGGGAAAATGAAGTGATTCTGGTCACAGGCACGCCCGTACGTGGTGCGGGTGAAGTCATTGAAATTACACTTGAAAGTAACCCTCTCCGAGCGGCAATTCTAGACTATGGCATTCGGGTCTTGCTTCTGTCTGCAGTGATTTCCAGTATCACGGCAGGGCTTTTGTTCTTCGCCGTGCGCCGATTTCTGGTGCAACCGATGGCGCGGGTCGTCAGCCATATGTCGACCTACGCTCAGGCGCCCGAAGATCCCAGCGGCTTCATTGAGCCCTCAACCAATCTCAAAGAGTTGCGCGAAGCCGAGGATGCGCTTCATATGCTACAAACCCAGTTGACAGGGGCCCTGAAACAGAAACAACGCTTGGCGCAATTGGGCGCGGCCGTTGCGAAAATCAGCCATGATCTGCGCAATATCTTAACCGTCGCCCAACTTTTTACCGACCGTCTGGAGAGCTCTGCAGATCCGGCCGTTGTCCGCACTGCGCCGAAACTGATTGGTGCAATCAGCCGTGCGGTCAATTTGTGCGAGGCGACACTCGCCTTTGGAAAAGCCGAGGAGCCCCCCCCTGCCTTGAGCATCGTTCCGTTGCGCGCATTGGTTGAGGACGCTTTGGATGGTGAGCGTCTTGCGGCAATGGATAAGAACTGTGTCGATTATCGGTCTGATATTCCAATCGACATGTCGGTGCGTGTTGACGCGGAGCAAGTACACCGCGTTCTCACCAATCTTGCGCGTAATGCCCGCCAAGCGATTGAAGCGACTGGCAAGAAAGGCACCATTTCGATTATTGGACGTGACGAAGACTCAGGCTGGCTTATCTCGGTGGAAGATACCGGTCCGGGCTTGCCAGAAAAGGCTCGCGCGCACTTGTTCACCGCATTCCAAGGCAATGTCCGCAAAGGCGGCACTGGGCTGGGTCTTGCGATTGCGGCGGATCTCGTGTGCGGCCATGGCGGTATGTTGATGCTGCGTGAAACCAGCGAGCGCGGAACAATTTTTGACATCAAGCTGCCCCGCCAAACCGATCCGGCGCAAAATATGCTGCAACATTCGCCAAACAAGGAAAACACGCCTTAAAACTCGCTTGCCAAGACGAAGGAGCAGGTCTAAACCCTCTCTTCACGCGCTGGTAGCTCAGCTGGATAGAGTACTTGACTACGAATCAAGGGGTCGGGGGTTCGAATCCTCCCCAGCGCGCCATTTCCCATTCTAAGAGCCTTTCGAAGACTTCGGGGGCCGCTGGATGGATGTTGACGAACTGAATTGCTGCCCTTATGCACCGGGCTTGACTTGAACAGACCAGCCCAGCGCCGGTCATCCCGATGGGAGTTTTGACAATGAAACGTACGTTTCAACCCTCAAATCTGGTGCGTAAGCGCCGTCATGGGTTCCGAGCACGCATGGCCACAAAAGCTGG
This sequence comes from Dinoroseobacter sp., assembly GCA_042096155.1. GTDB lineage: Bacteria > Pseudomonadota > Alphaproteobacteria > Rhodobacterales > Rhodobacteraceae > Dinoroseobacter. Next base: position 814 of record JBELMC010000008.1, on the reverse strand, counting down.
CCGTAAAATTCTGAATGCGCGTCGCGCCCAAGGCCGCAAGTCGCTTAGCGCGTAAAATTCGGGATCTGGACCGCCCGGATGCCGACTGACCTTGAGACAAAGTCGAATGCTGGGCGCACGGCAGAGCCGCAGTTTCGTATTGAAATCTTAAAAGCACGTTCGGATTTTTTGGCTGCTGCACAGGCGTGCTATGTGCATATGCCTGGTTTCGTGTTACAAGGCCGCAAACGGATGGGCCAACAAACCGTGCGTGTTGGGTTCACATGTTCGAAAAAAGTCGGCAACGCCGTGGCCCGGAACCGCGCCAAACGTCGGTTGCGAGAAATCGCGCGACTGGGCCTACCCGGCAGTGCCAAGCCGGGTTGGGATTACGTTTTAATTGGACGTCAACAAAAGACAGCCTCGCGCGCGTTCGCATTATTGCAAGCGGATCTCGATGACGCGTTGCGCCGTCTCCACGCATGAGCCTGCTTGCTCAATGGGTTGCGCTACCGCTTCGCATATTGACTTTTTTCTATGCTCTTGGGTCGGCCATGCATGCCGGTTCCATCCGGCTTGTTCGGCTGACGCCCTTCAAGCACTTTCAAAAACACGTTGAAATAAAGGCGACTTATTTGTTGCCACGCCGAGTTGTGCGCTGTCATCCTTGGGGCGGCACCGGGGTCGAAAACGTCTCAGCCTAAACCCTTACAAGTTGGCGGCGGATTTAAATCAACCCGCCAGGTCCGTTCGATTTTGCCACTTTGACGCTCAAAAACAATTGGTCTTGTCGCGGTTTAGTTCCGGTCTCTTTCGAGCAATGTTTGCTATGAAG
>JBELMC010000007.1:0-46280 GCA_042096155.1 Dinoroseobacter sp. | reverse complement strand
ATAGGCAAAGGTTTCCAGTATGACGCAGGCCAATGCCCAATTCCATAAGCCGCGCGCGCCAAACCAAATTGGTCCCAACACGGCAGCGACCCAATTGAACGTCCAGGTGAACCGGGCGCTTGCACCAATTTTTTGGAACTGATCATGATAATAGTCCGAATTGGTCGCTACAAATTCCGCTAGCAGTTCATCTTTGGTTTTGTCAGTCATAACTCAAGAAGTCTCTGTGCCTTCGATCACGGTGCGCAACAAGTCAGACCTTGTGATCGCACCAATGCGTTGACCTTGGGGGTTGATAATTGCAGCCGGCTGATCGGACGTGATGGCGGCGTCAATCAGATCGCCCAGATGCGCATCGGCGGGAAATTCCTGTACACATTCGGCCAACGGACCGTTTGCGCTTTCGAATGCGGTTAGATCTTGCATGACGGCATGGGCGCGAACGACTTTCAGGCGCGAAATCCCAGCCACAAAATCCGCGACGTAATCGTCAACGGGATTCATTACGATTTGCTCAGGCGTTCCGATTTGAATAACCCGCCCATCGCGCATAATGGCGATGCGGTCGCCAATGCGAACGGCTTCATCCAAATCATGCGTGATAAAGACTGTGGTCTTGTTCATGTTTGCGGCCAATCGCATGAATTCGCCTTGCAACTGCCGCCGGATCAAAGGATCAAGCGCAGAAAATGGCTCGTCCATAAGAAGAATGCCGGGATCAGCGGCTAAGGCACGTGCCAGCCCGACCCGCTGCTGCATGCCGCCCGAGAGTTCATGCGCAAATTTATTGCCCCACCCGGTAAGTTCGACCATTTCGATGGTGCGCTCTGCCACCTCCATGCGTTGGTTCTTCGATACACCACGGATTTCCAGAGGCAGCGCGACATTGTCGAGAACCGAGCGGTGCGGCATCAAGGCAAAGTTCTGAAAGACCATCGCAATATGTGCGTTGCGAAATTGGCGCAGCGCATCTGGCCCCATTGCCATGATGTCTTGGCCGTTGACAGTGATTGTACCTGCGGTCGGTTCAAGCAAACGATTGACGTGTCGGACCAGCGTGGATTTGCCGGACCCCGATAGCCCCATCACGCAAAAGATTTCTCCGGGTTTTATAGTGAGGGTCGCGTCCGCAACGCCGACAACGCAATTGTATTTTTCAAGAACCTGCTTTTTGGAAATGCCATTCGCGCGAATATCGGCGATTGCGTTTGACGCATGATCGCCAAAAATCTTCCAAACGTTCGAAATTTCGATGGCATGTTCAAGCTGCATAAATCGGTTCCCAAAATCGGTGCGACACCGCGTTTCACCGCGGTGCCGTTCTTAGCATTTGATCAAAGACCAAGCCAGCCATCGACCCGGTCGGCGTTGGCCGCCACCCAGTCACGGGCCACATCGGCCGGATCATTGCCCGCTTCAATTTGGAAGGCAAAGTCAGACACCGTTTCGCCATCAAGTTGGATGCTGGCCAGAAGATCGGAGATCGCCGGTGACCGTTCGGATAAGGTCCCCGAGTAAGCGATTTGAACATTCTTCAAAGCGTCTTCTGTCATAACGGTCGAGTTTTCAAACCAATCAGGATCGTCGGACGGTTGAATTGCAATATATTTCGCTGGATCAAACGCAGGCTCTGACAAACGCACAATATCGTGCTGGAACCAAATCGCATGGGGTGAGTAGCAATAAAATGCATATCCAATACCTTTGCGAATACTGTCGCCAACCGTGGCGGTCATGACAGCCTGATCGGCACGAATGGGCTCCATGAATGGCATGAGGCCATAGTCGCGGACCTTAACTTCGTTGACATTGGCAGAGGCCCAGCCGGGTGCACCGATCCAAATCTCACCTTTGCCGTTTCCATCACTGTCCATCAAGGACGCGATCTCAGGACGGGCCAGATCAAAAATCGACGTGACGTTGTTGGCTTCGGAAAACGCGCGGCTGACACAAAAACTTTGTTTGCCCTCATAGGATTTGTCCGAGAGAATAACAGTCCCCTCACCCTTCACATATTTGTCGGTAAAGCTTTGCTGATTGGGCAACCAAACGTCTGGATGCACGTCAATATCACCTTTGCCTTGCGACATCGCCTGAAAGATGCTCGCATTATTACCGGGCACCAGCTCTGCATCGCCACCCATGCGGGTTTCCACGATTTCGGCAATAAGATGGGCAATTGCTTGCGCGCCTGTCCACGAGGGCGCCCCGATTTTGACTTCTTCTGCATTGGCAGTGACTGCCAGTGTTGCAATAAAAGCGGTTGAAAGTATCAGTTTTTTCATTGTCTTCTCCACTGTTGGTTGGTGCGCCGCCGGTTGGCGCGGTCTGGTCTTCAAAAATTTTCCGGCAGAAATTTCCCCACAATCGCGTTGAAAATTTCTGGTTGCTCCATGTGAGCGTTGTGGCCACAGCCAGGCAAAACGCCCAAACTGCTGCCCTTGATTCCGCGCCAAAGCGCTTCGGGCTGCGACCAGCCGTAAGATCGATCGCAATCGCCCCAGATCACCAGCGTGGGTTGGGTGATTTTGTCCAGCGAGGCGCGTCCATCCCAGGTTTCCATCGCAGACAGGCCAGAAAGCGCCGTTGCAACGCTGACATTTTCGCCCAGGTTGACGCATATTGGGTACCCTTCGGCATCTTCACCGTTGGCAAACCAGGTCGCTGCAATTCTGCGCGCAGTCGCAGACGCACCTTCATCGCGAACACGTTGGCGAGATATATCAATTGTTTCAAATCGGCTCGGCATGGCACCCTGAGGCCCCGTGCCGTAACAGACCAATCTGTCGATGCGTTCGGGCGCGTTGACGGCCATTTGCTGCGCGATCATTCCGCCCATGGAATGACCCACCAAATGAAATTTTTCGACGTTTAATCCGTCCAGAAATTCCAAAATCTGATTCGCATATCCATCAATACTGTCCAAAGCCGGTTGACCGCTATTGCCACCATATCCGGACAGCTCTGGGAGGATGACGTCAAAATTCTGGCGAAAGGCCGCCAATTGTTGCGCCCACAGCGCGGCGCCACCAAGGTAGCCATGCAAAAATACCAAAGGAAATCCGATGCCCTGCCGCGTATAGGTTGGGGCAACGTCTGCCAGCTGCATCTAAGATAACTCCAGGTTGAACGAACGACGGGCCAAAATCGCACGCTTAGCCTAGACGCCAAGCCCGTCATCGTGCCAATTCAATTATCTCATAAGGTCATGCAAGATTTGCATAACCATATTTTTTCGTATAAATTCGGGCGAAAAGGTGGCTTCATGGACATCAATTGGCTGAAAGATTTCGTATGTCTTGAACGAACATTGAGCTTCACGCGCGCTGCAGAAGAACAAAACATCACCCAATCCGCGTTTAGCCGCCGTGTGAAATCGCTGGAAAATTGGATGGGGCTCGCTTTGATCGACCGAGCCAGTTATCCGATTCAGCTGTCGCCAGCCGGAAAACAGTTTTTGCCGGTGGCAAAAACGATCATTGCGGATTTGATTGATGCGCGCCAAGCGATAAGGGAACAGGACCAGGGCGATAAATCGTTTCAGCGTTTTGCCGTCTTGCACACGATCTCAGTCAACTATTTGACCGCGCGGTTGGAGGAGCTTGAGGCCGAAATCAAGGATCTCAAGGCCCGTGTGATTTCAGACAGCCTGAGCACCTGCTGCCAACTTTTGACAGAAGGGGGATGTGATTTCTTGATTTGCTACCGCCATCCGGACGTGCCGTTGATATTGGATGAAGAACAATTTTCGCGTATCGATCTTGGTTTTGAAAAACTGGTGCCTGTTGCACTTCGCAAAACCGTGGCTTCGAAAACCTGGGCGTTGCCGGGCAACGCCAAAGCTCCGATACCTTATCTTTCATACGAGCGGTCTTCATTTTTGGGGACAGTCGTTGACCAAACAATCGGCAAGCAACGTCTCTATTTGAATGTTCGATACGTTGATGGGCTTGTCGAGGCCATTAAACGCCGTGTGCTCTCCGGCAGCGGAGTGGGCTGGCTTCCATATTCAGCCGTTGTCACGGAGTTAGAAGCCGGAACTTTAGAACAAATTGGTTCGCCAGAGCTGGAAGCACAAATGACGCTCTCCGTTTTTTGTTCACCGGAACGTCTTAATGAAAAAGGACGCGAAGTCTGGAGCAAATTTAGCGGATAAATTGCACCAATGACCATTGAAATCACGGCTGAAGTCTCAGATCTGGTGGGAATGGGACGCAGGGTCTGGATCAACAGCCAAAACAGCGCTGCGCACGACAGCTGTGGACGTTTCCCGGTGGATGGTACTGTCAACTTTGTGCGACGACGGAGATCTTGGCGAAGTTATTCCCAGTAAAGCCGCATAGGATTGTCCACCAGCAGCTTTTTTTGCTGCTCCGCTGTCGGCGCAATCCTGGGAATATAATCGACCAATGCGCCATCATCGGGCATATGCGATTTCATGTTGGGATGGGGCCAATCAGTGCCCCAGAGGACCCGGTCCTCAAACTGCGCGACAAGGGTGCGGTAGAATGCGACCACGTCATTATAGGGCGGTCCGGCCACCGTCAGCCGTTCCGGACACGTCACTTTGGTCCAGATGTTTTCGTTTTCGACCATCAGGCGGATAAACTGTTGAAAATCGGTATGATCGATGCCTTTGGTGACGTCAGGGCGGCCGATGTGATCGACAACAATGATGCCAGGAAGGCGTTTCAGAAACGGCTCCAGCTCAGACAGGTCAGCAGCTTCGAAATAGACCACGATGGACCACCCGAATTGTTGTATTTTTTCGGCAATTGCGATGAAGACCTCGCGTGGGGTGGCGTCGACCAACCGTTTCACAAAGTTGAAGCGAACACCACGTATGCCGACCTCGTGCATCTCGGACAGAGCATCGCGCGTGATATCGGCGCCGACACTGGCGACACCGCGGGCCAGCGTGCCTGCTGTCCGACAGGCATCGATCAGGGCACTGTTGTCTGTACCATGGCAAGTGGCCTGAACGATCACATTGCGCGAGAAACCTAAATGATCACGCAGCGCAAACAGTTGATTTTTGCTCGCATTACAAGGGGTATACTTACGCTCGGGCGCAAAAGGAAACGCAGGCGAGGGCCCAAAGACGTGACAATGCGCGTCCACTGCGCCATCGGGCAATTTAAAGTCTGGTGTCTTGGGGTCGGGATGAAAGGCAAGCCAATCGGCATCCATTTTTTGTTCCGTCATATGAAGATCTCGCCATCCATTAATTTTCGAGCCGTGCGTAAAATCGCCGCTTGTGTGACATTGCCCGCATCGTCCAGCATCATCATGACGGTCATTGCGCCGGTCGGGTGTTCGATCGAGAGGGTGCGCTGAGCCCCCGCGCCTCGATCTGCAAGCGCATAACCCGGTGAGCCCGGTAGCAAGCAAGCGGTCGCAACACTGACCGCACCCAGAACCCCGATGGTCTTGTGACAGCGATGTGGAATAAAGGTGCGCGTGCCAATTGCACCGCCATTGCACGGCGCGCTGAGCAGGGTCATTTTGGGCACGGATTTCTGAGCGACATCCCCCAGATTCATCAAGGGGCCACAGGCAAGACGGATCCGTTCTAACTTGACACGGAGCTCGGTATCGGCGTCCAGCTGCTCAGGCGGCTCATCACCACGAATGCCAAGATCTTCGGCCCGCATCACGACACAAGGCATCCCGTTGTCAATCAATGTGACCGCAATGCCTTCAACCAAATCTACAGCATGCCCAGTCGGCAAAAGGGCGCCGCATGACGCGCCTGCCGTGTCTTTGAATGTCAGCGGAATTGCGGCCGCCCGGCCCGGTACGCCATCGATCCGGGCGTCACCGTCATAGCAAACCATACCCGATGGCGTGGCAACCTGCGCCACCGCGATCTGTCCGGTATTTTCCATGTAGATGCGCACGGCGGTTTCATCGGATTGTGCTTCAACAAGACCACGCTCCAAGGCAAAGGGCCCGACGCCTGCAAGAATATTGCCGCAATTTTGCGCATCCGTCACAATCGCTTGATCAACGAAGACCTGCAAAAACAGGTAATCGACATCGACACCTTCACGTTCTGACTTGGCGACAATTGCAACTTTCGAGGTGAGCGGATCCGCACCCCCCATCCCATCGATTTGGCGAAGATCCGGTGTGCCCATCGCGCGCATCAACACCTGATCCCGCGCGGCCCTCTCTTTGGGCAAATCTTCTGCAAGGAAATAGCCCCCCTTCGAGGTGCCGCCGCGCATCCACATACAGCGAATGCCATCAGACATATTTGAGCCCTTTTTCGGCCAGTCGCGCGCGCATTTTATAGATGTCGAGCCCCAGTTCCCCGGCTTCAAACCTGGCGCGCTTGGCCGCTTCATTTGCGTGGCGCGCCTGCGCCTTACTCAGAACCTCTTCGGCCTCCTGGCGTCGGACGACGCAAACACCATCATCATCCGCGATGACAATGTCTCCGGGATGGATCAACGCATCGGCACATACAACCGGGATATTTACAGAGCCCAGCGTTTCCTTGATCGTCCCCTGAGCGTGGATATGCTTGGACCAGACCGGGAAATTCATCTCCGTCAGGTCGCGAATATCCCGAACCCCTGCATCAATGATCAATCCTCGGCAGCCGCGTGCCATGGCAGAGGTCGCCAGAAGATCCCCGAAATAGCCCGCATTGGATGGGGTGATGGTCCCAAGCACCATGATATCACCGGGTTGAATCTGTTCGATTGCGACATGGATCATCCAGTTGTCGCAAGGCGGCGCAAGAATTGTCACTGCCGACCCAGCGATCCGCGCGCCCGCGTAAATCGGGCGCATATAATCCGCCAAAAGCCCCCTACGGTCCTGAGCCTCGTGCACCGTGGCGACACCACAGGCTGCAAGCCCGTCGACAACAGACGCATCGGCGCGATCAATATTTTGGACGACAACGCCCTGCGTGCCTGCCGTGTAGTTCATTGCAATTCATCCACTGTCCGGGGGAAGACCGTCTCGAATCCTTCGGCATATTGGGCTGCACGACCGCCCGCTTGTCCCCCCGAATTGCGACGAAAATGGTTGGCCCTGTTCTCGGCGACGTTTTTATAAAAATTCCACAGGTGCTCTTGGCCCTGCATGCACTGGATCGCGGCCCATTTCTTGTCCCATACTGCGGTGATGTCGAGAAACGTCGTCGGCTTCCATTCCATTTGCTCAGTCTGATGCGGCTCAAACAAATACAATTGCGGTGCACCAAGCACCTTTTGGCCGGGGTTATGGCCCCAGGCCTGCGCGATCATCCGACATTCCAGCGCAAACTGCATCGTGTTCATGTGATCGGTGTTGTAGGGATCCCATTTGGAATGTGACATCATAAAGTTCGGCTGAATCTCGCGAATGACATCCACCATGCGATCTTGGGTCTCGCGCCCCAGATCAAGCGGATAGTCGCCGACATCAAAGAACCGGATGTCGTTGATGCCAAGCGCCGCGGCAGCGTTTTCAGCTTCGGTCCGCCGGGCCGCTTTGACTTTATCAAGTGTCATACCCTCTTGTTTCCACAGCTTGGCACTTTCGCCGCGCTCACCATAAGACAGGCATACAACAGTAACTTCGTAGCCCTTCGTCTGATGCAGCGCGATTGCACCACCGGCACGCCATACAAAATCGGCGGAATGGGCGCTGATCACCAGCGCAGTTTTGGTGTCGGACATCTTCTGGGCCTCCTGCAGCGTCAATGGGCGTCAATGCCTGCTTGTACGGATCTTAAGGGTCGCGGGGATCAATTGCCTATTGCAAATTTATCCCTTAGCACAAGACGCTACCTGAGAAGACCCATGCAAGGCGGCTTTCCAAACATTGAGCACGTGTAGGTATTTCTCAAAACCGCAGCGTCTGACCTTGCGTCCGTCGCGGCCGAAGCGTGCTTGAGTGACGCAAAACTGGCGCAAGCTGAGATACGGCGGAGTGTTGCAAAGATCAGCCAGCAGCTTGGGCACAAACAGGGCACAGTCGTGCCGGGCAGTGTTCCGCTTTCACGCACGATGATTGACCCAAAGGCGCTGCACAAGATGGTCAGTGCGGTGGATGGATTTGAGATCCGGGTGGTGGCAGGTCGCTATCGCGCGCTCATGCAGTCACCTCGGGTAGGCGGCCGCGACTGCTTGATTGGGGCCTCGCGCAATCCTGCCCCAGCCGAGAACGTGGCCTCAGAGTTCCTATTTCAAGACGCGTCGGCGCTCGTTGCTCCTCTCAAGCATCTCTTGGCACAAAAGCGCGCAATTGCTCCGGACGAAACTCTGATCTTTCCATGGATCGCCCCCCAAGTAAGACACCGGGCGGATATTATCTGGCACAAACGCTTTAACGTGCCAAACCGGCAGGACACCGACAAAGACCCAAGCACAATTCATTGACTATTTGCGCCACGACGGCAAACTGGTGCGGCACACTGCACCGCGCTGGTAATCGCAATATAGCTTTTTTCAATTTTGTCCGACTGAAATAAATTGGTCTGGAATCGGAGTACGGTATAAAAGATTGGCAGGTGGAGCGACGCTGGCTCCGGCATTCTGTGAGGATCAGCCGATGGCGGCAAAACCAGATCCTGGAAGATGTTGGCGCCCAAAGCGAAACGGGGCTTGCGTCACCCCAGCTGCGTTTTCGACCCTGCCTCTCAGGTCGAAGACCAACCACCAAAGAGGACCGGCATATGGCGCTGAAAAAGGATTATGAGGATATTCCAGGAACGCTTGTTTTTGACGCGGATCGTGGTCGTCTGGGCTACCGGCTCAACCAGTTTTGTATCTCCCTTCGACTGCAAAAAAACCGCGATGCGTTCAACACCGACGAAGAGGCCTATCTGAACAGGTACGCGATGACCCAGGACCAACGCCAAGCCGTCTTGGATCGCGACTGGAATCGTCTGCTCGAACTGGGAGGCAATATTTATTACACCAGCAAGCTTGCCGCAAATGACGGGATCAATTTTCAACAGCTTGCGGGCCTGATGACGGGCATGGGAAACGATGCCTATCGCAAAATGATGGTCGAAGGAGGGCGCTCGCCCGAGGGCAATCGCTACCAGCACGAATGGGACGACAAAGGAGAAATGTGATGGCACGCCTTACAGCAGGGGTCGGATGCAGCCACGTGCCAGCCATTGGTGTTGCGATGGATCAAGGCATAACCGAACAGCCCTATTGGTTTCCTGTGTTCGAAGGCTTTGAAACCTCTCGCAAATGGATGGCCGATCAAAAGGCGGATGTGGTATTTTTGGTCTATAACGATCATTGCACTGTGTTTGATGCTTCTTGCATCCCGACTTTCGCGTTGGGATGCGGGCCAGAATTCGCGCCCGCCGATGAAGGATGGGGTCCACGGCCCGTGCCTGTGGTCAAAAATCATCAAATTCTGGCAAGTCATATCGCACAATCGCTGATCCTGGACGAATTCGACATCACCATCATGAACGAGATGGAAGTCGACCATGGCCTGACGGTGCCGATGTCAGTCATGTTCGGGGATAAAGGTGTCGATGACACTTGGCCCTGTTTGGTAGTGCCGCTTTGTGTCAATGTCGTGCAATATCCAGCACCCACCGGCAACCGGTGCTACACACTTGGAAAGGCCATTCGCAGAGCGATCGAAAGCTTTGACGAAGACCTAAACGTGGTGATCTTTGGGACCGGCGGCATGAGCCATCAGCTACAGTATAAGCGGGCGGGCCTGATCAACAAAGAATGGGACACACAATTCTTGGACCGTCTGACCAGTGACCCGGTTGGCCTGTCGCAGACCCCGCATGTGGAATATTTGCGTGAAGCAGGATCCGAGGGAGTTGAATTGGTGATGTGGCATGTGATGCGCGGCGCGCTTGACGATGAGGTCGAAGAGGTACATCGCCATTACCATGTCCCGGCATCCAATACCGCCGTTGGACACATCATCCTGGAAAACAAAAAAGACCAAAAAAACAAAAGGGACGTCACATGAGACTCTGTGTGGCCGGCGCATATGGTGCCTTTGGAATCAAGCATCTCGATGCACTTCGTGCGATTGAAGACGTCACAGTGACATCGGTGATGGGCCCCAATAGGTCCAAAATCCAAGCCCTCGCATCCGAGCGCGGGATCGGCCATGCCGCCACTGCGCTCGAAGAGTGTTTGGCATCTGATGATGTCGATGCGGTGATCTTGGCAACGCCAACCCAGCTGCATGCCGAGCAGGCGATCGCCTGCATGTATGCGCGAAAGCCCGTTCTGATCGAAATTCCGATGGCCGACAGTCTTGAAGACAGTCAGCGGATCTGTGCGGTACAAAAAGACACCGGCGTTTTGGCAATGGCAGGCCAGGTGCGGCGCTTTAACCCGTCACACCAGTGGATCCAAAACAAGATTGCGGCGGGGGACCTTAAGCTCCAGCAAATGGACGTCCAGACCTATTTTTTCCGGCGCTCGAACATGAATGCCAAAGGCGAGCCGCGCAGCTGGACCGATCATCTGTTATGGCATCATGCATGTCATACAGTGGACCTGTTTCAATACCAGACTGGCGAAATCGCATCGCAATGCTTTGGTCTCCAAGGGCCCCATCATCCCGAGCTGGGCATCGCGATGGACATGTCGATTGGTATGAAGACGCCTTCAGGCGTGATCTGTACGCTGTCCTTGTCATTTAACAATGATGGGCCCTTGGGCACGTTCTTTCGGTATATCTGTGACAATGGCACCTATCTGGCCCGCTATGATGACCTTTATGATGGCCGAGAGAACCAGATTGACCTGAGCGATGTGGCGGTCTCCAACAACGGGATCGAGCTGATCGATCGTGAATTCATCTCGGCAATCAAAGAAGGTCGCGCGCCAAATGGATCGGTTCATGATACGCTGGACGCGATGCGGACCCTCGATCGGATCGAAAAGTCCTTTTTCTAGTGGACATGGACCGAGGATTGCGCTGTCCGAGCGGCTGGCGCCATCGTCTTTGACAAAGCGCTCAGATGTCTGACTGGTTTCGCCCCCGAACAATTTTTCTGCTGATCGTCCATTGATCGCTTCCACAAAGCTGGGGCAAAACAGCTAGCGTCGACATATTGGCAATCGCTGAACCTCAGACACGACCGGCAAAATAGGATCCGACAGCAAGTCCGCAATACGATCATACACCAGTCGGATTCGCTTGGATGACTTCAGCTCACGATGCGTCGTCAACCAGTACGGCACTGGCACCTGAGCCAGCTGCGGCAAAATCAGTTTCATATCTGGGAAGTGGTGGGCCATATCGTCATTCATCGGAATAATCCCAAGACCTTGCCGCGCGATCTGCCACCCTGCGGTGCCACTGTCTGCCAATATGCGCACATTATCCAACGTGACCGGCAGCCCCCAATTTTGCAGAAATGCCACCAATTCGCCCGGTTCACCGATGCCGATAAAGGTTGCATTTTGTGTATCCTCAACAGTCTCGATCCTGCCATAACCGTCCAGATAGGCCTGATGGACATAAAGCCGCCCCTGCGCCTCGCGGATCTTGCGGCTGATCAGCTCTGGTTGGGTCGGCGCAACATGACGAACAGCAATATCCGCATCGCGTCGTTGCAGATCAGACAAATCGTTCGACGCCAACACTTTGACCCGAATCTGGGGGGCCACCTTTTGCAAGTCGGCCACAATAACAGGCATGACATACAAAGCAAATATGTCGGTCACCGACACGCAGACATCCCCGGCAACAGATTTTGACCGGCCCGAGGCGACCAGCGCGGCCTCATTTGCGGCCTCGGCCATCCCGTGCATATGCTGCAGCACATCGCGCCCCACCGGAGTAAGGGCCAGCTGTCGGCCGATGCGTTCAAACAACACGATCCCCAGCGTCTCTTCCAATGCCGCGACCTGCCGCCCAATCGTCGGTTGCGCCATTTTCAAAGCGCGCGCGGCAGCCGAAAACGAGCCAGTTTGCGCAGTCGCCAAAAAGGCGCGTGCGTGATTCCAATCAAAGGAGATAGAGGCCCAGTTCATGCATATATGCATAACAGAACCCCACATTTGAGCAATTCCACAGATTGTCATGCACAGCTATGGGAGAGCAGCAGAAAGGATCACAGATGAACCACGTCGCATTCTGGGACAAGGCCGCCCCAAAATATGCCAAAAACAAAATCAGAGATGTAGACGCCTATGTCGCAACGCGCAGCCGCATAGAGGCGATCTTGCAGCCGCATCACCGGGTGTTGGAACTGGGCTGCGGCACAGGATCAACCGCATTGGAACTGGCCAATCGGGTTGATCGTTACATCGGCACGGATTTCTCGACCCAGATGATTGCGATTGCCCAAAGCAAGCTCGCGGAAAAGACGCTGCCGCATCTGAGTTTCGCGGTCCAGAATCAAGACCATCTGAGAGCCGGGAAGCATGACGTTATATTGGCGCTTAATCTGCTGCACTTGGTCCCCGACCTCGAACTTTTCTTGTCGCAAATCTACCAGGCTCTGCCATCGGGCGGACTATTTATCGCCAAGACCGGGTTGCTGGGGGACGGAGCCTGGATTTTGCGCGGAATTATTCCGGTCATGCGTGCGGTCGGCAAAGCGCCATATGTGCGCTGTTTTCGCGGCTCTGAGCTGTTGGAGATGCTGCGCGATACCGGGTTCGACATGACCGAAACGCTACAGCAAGATGGGATCGCCCCCCGTTTGTTCACAGTGGCCAGGAAACCGTAAACCAGAAAGATCTGGACCGGTCCAAGGGCTTGGGGGTAGGGATGGACCACGTAGCCGGAGACGCCATGAACCATTCCAACCGCCGCATCGACATGCACGCGCATTACTATGGCGGCGGCCTGATCGACATACTGCGCGCGCGTACCCTCTGGCCCTATCTGCGCACGCGCGAAGATGGCGTAACCGTTATGGGGGCGATGAACGGAGAGTTTCCATTCACTCCAGCGTATTTTGACCATCGCGTTGTTCTGGCAGACATGCAGACCAAAGGCCTGACCCACCGGTTGTTAACATTTCCTGGCGCACTGGGGATCGATGTGCTGCCCGACCCTGAGATTGCAACAACGATTACGCGATATAATGATCATTTGGCGGAACTGACGCGCGAGACAGAGGGCGCCTTGCTCGGGTTGGCGGGGGTGCCGCTGGCCGATATGGAGCTGGCCTGCGACGAGCTGCGCCGTATTCGCCAGGACCTCGGCCTGCCCGGGGTCATCTTACCGTCAAACTACTTTCATTCGCTGGCCGATTTGTCCGAGATCCGACCGCTGCTCGCAGCCGCAAATGAACATGCCTGCCACATTATGCTGCATCCGGGCCTGAAAGTCGGACAACAGACCCCCATCCGGCCGACAGATCATATGCAATACAGATTGTCGGCAGTAGATCTGCAATCGAGCGTCGCCCAAGTCACGTTGACCGTGATTTTATCAGACATCCTCGACGCATATCCGAACGTGACGTTTCAGATTGTAAATCTCGGCGGCACATTGCCGTTCATTTTCGAACGAATCGAAAGCATCGCGCGCCACCGCAATCCAGAAGCGCCATTCCCGACGAAGCGTTTGCGTCGCGTCTGGTACGATTGCGCGTCACTGGGACCTCGGGCGTTGGAAGCGGCGGTCAAACTTTTTGGGGCAAACCGTATCATGCTGGGATCGGATTACCCGATCTTCAAGGACGATCCTTATACTTTTGCTGTTGCGCCCGCTGACTTAACCGATGCCGAAAAGGCGCAAGTGACATGGAAAACCGCCACTGATTTGTTGGCCAGGCTGGAGCGCACCCGCCAAAGCCCTTTGCCTTAGGACGTTTCGGCGTCGATCAGGCGTTGCAGCTTACGGCGAAACGTCTTGGCACCAAGGTCCAACCCCAGATCAATATTGGGCGTGTGCATTGCATCCATGCCCTTTTGCACAGCCTCCAGGATTTCTTTGTCTTCAAGGAAAGCCCGCAAAGCGCCTGTGTTCATTGTTTCGGAAATCGCTGCATCATTTGGGTCGGTGTTGCGATGCTGGAACCAAATGTATTGGGTCGTGTTCGCGTCCACCGGTGTCATGAAATTATACGAGATGTTCAGATAGGTCTGCGCAACCTGGGGTTTGCCTGGCCCTCCTGTCCCGGCGGGCGTGTAAATGGATTTGTTGAGCGCAATAGCGGGCACACACATCTCATAGTGCTGCTTGCGGTCACAAGGTCCGCTGAACTTGACCAAATCCTTGTAATAGGGCGATGGAGGCTGGTCATAGATCCAACGTGACACAATCACGCCGCGGTCAGTTTTTTCCATCTCGAGCGGCTGATCCTGGGTACCTCCACCGCCAAATGAAGACACATGGACCCACGCCACATGGCTTGGGTCCAGCAAATTGTCCACGACCCACAGATAGTTGCATGCAATCGACAGCACGCCACCATTGGTATAACCCCACGCAGGATTGTCGAAATTCTCGATCTCGAAGATCTCATCGGGGTCAGCTCGCTCAGGATCGCCCATCCAGATCCACAACAGCCGATAGCGATCCACCACCGGATAAGATCGAACAACAGCACGGCGCGGTGTCATTCCACGCTGCGTCGGGCTGTCGGTACATCTGCCAGTACAATCGAAGGTCAGCCCATGATAGCCGCATACGACAGTGTCGCCTTCGAGCTGGCCCATCGACAGTGGAAGCTTGCGGTGGGGGCACGCATCTTCAAGGGCCGCAGCTGTGCCATCGGCTTTGCGAAACAATACGATGTTTTCTCCCAACAGGGTCTGAGGTCTAAGCGCGCGTGTGTAGTCCTTGCTCCAACCAGCGACGTACCAGCAATTGCGTAAATACATCCCATGCTCCATCTTGCTGTCCCCTTTCCGATCCTAGTCGGCGATATGACAAAGCCAATGCCTGAACTGACAATGGGTTCAGGTTTGCGCCTAATGGCCGAACATTGTCCTCAAACCCGGCACCGCTGTGTTATGGTGCAGCGTGGTTTGAAAGATGGAATGCCGATGCTCAAGACCTTGCCCTTTAGCGCCTTGCGCACTTTGGAATCTGTCGTTCGATTGCGCGGCTTTGGACGCGCCGCCGAAGAGTTGCGCGTGACCCAAAGCGCGGTTAGTCAGCATATAAAGCAGCTGGAAGACTGGCTGGGCCATCAATTGTTGATCCGCAAGGGTCGCGAAACTCTGCCGACCCCAGATGGTGAGCGCTTGGCCGCTGCCGTCCAAACCGGCTTTGGCGCGGTCGAACGAATGTGCGACGATCTGCGCGACACAAAAATAACCCGCCGCGACGACCTGCTGGTTGCCGCACCGCCCGGATTTGCGTTTGTTTGGCTGCTACCACGTTTGATGCGCTTTGATGCCCTGCACCGCGATATTTCAATATCGCTGTCCACGGATCCGAAATCCCAAGCGCCCGGCTCGAGCGACGCGGACCTGATCATCTCATACAGCCTGGGCGGTTTTGCAAATATGCATGCCGAATGGCTGATGTCCGAGCAGATGGCGCCGGTTTGCGCACCACAGTTGGCCGAAACCCTGCATAAGGTCGAGGATCTGACCGAACATGTGATTTTGCAGGACACTCTCGACACGCCGGAACATCGCAGAAACTGGACGTTTTGGGCCAACGAAGTCAATGTCACGCTGCCGCATTTTTCGCGCACCCGGACCTATGGCCAGGCCAACATGGTGATCCAAGCTGCGATTGATGGTGTCGGAGTTGCAATGGGTCGATCGCCGCTGGTGTTCGACGCAATAGCGCGCGGCAACCTGGTACAGCCGTTTGAACAATTCGCCGAATCCCAGTTTTCGTACTGGATTGTTTGTCGGCACGACGCTCTGAAATCAAAATCCGTACAGGCCTTTCGATCCTGGCTGCACGATGCCGCAGCACAGACTCAGACATAACTCAGTTGACCACTTGCGGCCTGACCAACGCGGGTCTCGGGGCGGTCAAATGCGGCCTTCATGTCTGGAAACCGTGCAAACAGCTCCGCCCCTTGTGCTATCCGCTCGGGGTGAAGACGACCGTTTTCCCACAGCGCAATGCCATCCAACCGGACAGTCGGATCCAGCACATTCAAGGCGATTTCTCCTGGGGGGAAGGCCCCGCAGGTATGAAAATGCATCAGCCGAGGGTTGCCAAATGCGCCCCCGCCCCAGCGTTCGAAATGGGCATTGGCCAAATCGTTGAACTTGCAGGCAGGGTGGATTCCGCCATGCCACGAATGGATATGATAGGTATCGAGCTCATATGTGCGACCGACGAATTCATAATGCGCTTTGGCCGCGGCGACATCTTGGGCCGCGCCTTCGAACCCCGTAATCTGCGTGTCCTCGAAGTGAATAAAAACTGTTTCGTTGAGCCCACATGACCAGGGCCGATAATAATGAGAACCCGTGCCCGTCAGGAAGCCGTTCTGGGCAATGCAGCCCCGAAACCCATGGGCAGGAACCGGCGCATATACTGACACGGGAAACCTCATGAGGGTCGTATCGCTGCCGACCGGCCGAAACGTCGCCGGGCTGCCCGAAAAATCGGTGCCTGCGGGACAGGTGACGTGGATCGTTGACGCTTTGGCAATGGCCTGGTTGATCAAGGCCCGCAAGGTTTCAAACGCTTGATAGGCAATGGTCCCGAAAGGCGAGGCCAGCATGTCGCAATCCAACGCATAACTGATCACTTGCGTGCTCGCTGAAATCTTGGGACGGAACCGGATCTGATCGCCCAAACGAGCCAAGAACAAACTGCAATCAGCGGCATCCATTTTGCGTGACAACGCTTCGCTGGGCGCGCAAACCTCACGGTTCAGCGGAACGCCATATAGCTGCGCGCGCAGACCCGACTGTTCGGCAATTGTCTTGATGGCGTGGCCCAATGCGGGATCATAATATCCAACGGTATCAGTTTCACATACGATCAATACAGTGTCTCCGGGTGCGCATCCCGCACAACCCATCAACAAATTGCGTGCCCCTTTGGCGAACCGCTTTTGATAGCTCTCGGACACCAAATTTATCCTAAAAGAAACCCCATTGTCATGCGCCGCCTGTTGCTTGCCAGCGCGCATTGTCCAAACAGTAGTGATCCGAAAAATTTTCATCTATTTTTAGAACATAATAAAAATCATTAGTTTTTCTAATGTGATGGGCATCTCACAGAGCAGATCGAAATCCTTTAACGCCAATGCAATAATGCCATTCTCGATAGATGAGCGAGGCCGGAACATGGTCAAAAAGCGCAAGCAAGCTCAGCTTGATCCGCGATTTTAACTGGTGCATCGGGCTGTACACGCCAAAAATTGAGGCCCATCGGTACCCCTCGCATCCCCTTGCTAAAGACGGCGCAACAATGACGCGGTCCTCAGGTCCAGAACGGGCGTTTGACCTTTAAATCTGATTGTTTCGGCATATTTTCTTGGCACACGTAGTTGCGCACTGATGCCTTCGGTATTTTACTGGACACCACAAATCATAACCGATCGCCACGCTTAAGCTTCGGCATTCTCGGCCATGATCCGATCGAGCCAGTTGGGGTCCATTTCCGGCACAGATTTGAGCAGTTTTTGCGTGTAGGCGGGATAAGGCGGCGCCATTACTTCGGTCTTTAACCCCTGCTCAACCACCTCGCCTTGCAGCATGACGACGATCTCATCCGAAATCGCCTCGACCGTCGCGATGTCATGGGTGATGAACAAATAGCTAATCCCGCGTTCTTGTTGTTGGCGCATCAAAAGCCGCAAAATGCCTTCTTGCACGATTTGATCCAACGCTGAGGTCACCTCATCACAAATGATCACATCCGGATCAGCTGCAAGGGCACGGGCAATACATATCCGTTGCTTTTGTCCGCCAGACAGCTCGGATGGCAGGCGATCATAGAAATCCTCGTTCAGCTCGATATCATCCAACAACTCCAGCACCCGGCTTTCCTGCGCCTTGCCGTTCAGGCCGTGGTAAAATTCAAGAGGTCGGCCAATGATTTCGCCCACCGTTTGCCGGGGATTCATCGCTGTATCCGCCATCTGATAAATCATCTGGATTCGACGCAGCTGATCTTTGGAACGATTCTTCAACGCGGGCGGCAATGCCTCGCCATTAAACAGCACACGGCCATTGCTGGCGGGCAACAGGCCGGTGACCACCCGTGCGGTCGTGGACTTTCCAGACCCACTTTCACCCACAATTGCAACGGTCTTGCCGCGTGGCAGATTGATGGTCACGTCATGCAAGACTTTGGCAGATGGACCATAGGCCGCGTCGATGCCATCAATGGACAACACCAGATCGTCCGAGGTTTGAGGATCCTTGCGCAGCATGCGCACCGACCATAGCGACTTGGTATAGTCTTTCTGCGGTGCCGTCAGCATCTTGCTGGTTTCTGCTTCTTCGACTTCTTCACCGTAGCGGAGCACTTTGATCCGGTCGGCCATCTGAGCCACAACGGCCAAATCATGGGTGATGTAAATCGCGGCCGTGTTGAACTCGTCCACGATCTTTCGCATGGAGCTGAGCACCTCGACCTGCGTGGTGACATCAAGCGCCGTCGTGGGCTCGTCAAAGATAATCAGATCAGGCCGGGGAGACATCGCCATAGCAGTCATGATGCGCTGCAATTGCCCGCCTGAAACCTGGTGCGGGTAGCGCTCGCCAATGCTGTCAGGCGCAGGCAAAGACAGCGCCCGGAACAAGACGCGGGCGTCGTCACGTGCCTCGGCATCGGGCTTGAGACCCTCGCGCACGGTCGCCGCGACGGTTTGATCCAGCAATTTGTGGGCCGGGTTAAACGAGGCCGCCGCAGATTGTGCCACATAGGCCATCCGCGTGCCCCACAAATGTTGCAGTCCAGACGCGCGCAGCACGCGCAAATCTTGACCGTCGAACTGGATCGACCCTGCGGTAATCCGGCAGCCTGGCTGGGTATAGCCCATCGCTGCCTTCCCAAGCGTCGATTTGCCTGCGCCACTTTCGCCGATGAGCCCAAGGACTTCCCCTCGGCGCAGGGTCAGATCAACCCCTTTGATGATCGGGTTCCACTTTTCATCGGCAAAGCCTTCGATGTGGATGTCGCGCATCTCCAGCAAGATATCTTTGACATTACTGGTCATCGCGAAGCCCACTGGTTTTCTGCAAGAACCAATCGACCACGAAATTCACAGCTACGGTCAATAACGCAATCGCGGCCGCTGGCATCAGTGGCGTAATCCCTGCCTTTAAGTCGAATGCGGCAAACTGGATCAGATTTGCGGTTTCACGCACCATGGTTCCCCAATCGGCAGTTGGCGGCTGAATGCCCACGCCAAGAAAGCTGAGCGATGCAATGGTCAGGAACACGAAACAGAACCGCAGGCCAAACTCGGCCACCAACGGCGGCAAAATGTTTGGCAAGACCTCTCGGCGCATCACCCATCCAAGGCCTTCCCCGCGCAAGGTCGCGGCCTCGACATAATCCATCACGGCCACGTTTACAGCAACCGCGCGGGTCAAACGGAACACGCGGGTGCTATCAAGCACGGCAATAATGAAGATCAAAGACCACGCGGAAGAGCCAAAAATTGACAACAGCATAAGCGCAAAAATCAGACTTGGGATCGCCATCAACACATCAACACCCCGGCTGATCAACTGATCGAGCCAACTGCGATTGATTGCAGCGATCAGACCAAGAGAACCGCCAATCAGAAACGCAAGAACGGTTGTTACAAAAGCAATGCCGATGGTGTTGCGGGCCCCATAAATCAGGCGAGACAGGATATCACGACCAATTTGGTCCGTGCCCAGCGGATGCTCGGCAGACCAGGGGGCATAAGGCGTGGGAAGGATCTCAGCCTCGCCATAAGGCGCCAGAAGCGGGGCGCAAATCGCAACGCATATGTAAAACGCAATGACACCCAGCCCAAACCAAGCTGTGACAGGCGCTTTGCGCAGTTCAATCCACAGGCGCTGCATCCAACTGCGGCGCACACGAACGCGTCCCACTTCGGCAGAGGCTGTATATGTGGTATCTTTTTCGATCATTTGGGGTGAAGCAATCTTGGGTTGGTGATGATGCCAATCACATCTGCGATCAGGTTTAAAAGGATATAAGTGGCCGCGAAAATCAACGCACAGGCTTGCACAACGGGAATATCGCGCGAGCTGACAGCGTCGACCATCAATTGGCCAATGCCGGGATAGACAAAGACCACTTCGACAACGACAACCCCCACCACCAAATAGGCGAGGTTAAAAGCGATCACTGTCGCAATCGGAGCCCACGCATTGGGCAATGCGTGTTTCATCACGACACGCGTTGGCGATTCGCCTTTCAAACGCGCCATTTCGATATATGGCGATGCCAAAAGGTTGATCAGGGCGGCCCGCGTCATTCGCATCATATGCGCAACGATCACAAGTGTCAGGGTCAGCGCTGGCAATGCCGCTTTGGTCACGCGCTCGCTCAACGACATTCCAGGTTCGACATTCGCAAGGGTTGGAAAAATCGGATACAATGTTCCCAGCATCAGGATCAGGATGTAGGCAACAAAAAATTCCGGAAATGAAATTGCCGTCAACGTGCCAGCCGAAGCAACCTTGTCATAAGCCGTGTTGCGCCATAGCGCTGTTGTAATCCCCAAGAACAACGCGATTGGAACCGAGATAACTGCGGCCATGCCAGCCAGGAACAATGTATTCCACAAGCGTGGCGCGACCAGATCAATCACAGGCCGAGAGCGGTCGATGCCCGAGCTTGCACGGCCGGAAAAAGAGGTGCCAAGATCGCCCTGTGCCAACGCGCCAACCCACTGGACGTATCGAGTGAACGCCGACTGATCCAGGCCCAGCTCTTTGCGGAACGCCGCAACCGTAGCCTCGGTGGCGGCCTGGCCCAGCACAGCTTGCGAAAAATCGCCGGGTAGAAACTGGATTGACGCAAAGATAATGACTGACACAATAAAAAGCGTCACAAACCCCAGCGCCAAACGCTTGAGAATGGTCGCGATTACAGGATGCATAAGGTCTCCAATCGGTCGGTTTTGGCGCAATCATCCGACTGGCACGGACGAAGTGTGACAGCAACTTAGGCGCAAACCTATCGGGATGTCTGCACTTTTTTGCATAAACCTTCAGATTGCCACGTCACAAAGAGATAATTTGCGCACTGGCGGTTAGCCAGTTAAGTTAGATCAGGATCGCGCTTGATTGGCGCGAAGATACAGCGGCCCGCCCGAAAGGCCCAACAAAATCAGGGAGTACTGACGATGAATTCACGAAAGCAAGCTTATTTGGACAAACAAGGGAAGCTGTTGACCGCCCGCCAAGTGTCCCGCCGCAGCTTTGTGATGTCCGCGCTAGCCGCAGGTGTCGCATTGCCAACTGCGCTGTCTCTGGCGTCCAAGGCAATGGCGGCAACCCCCAACAAGGGCGGTTTGTTCCGGGTTGGTCTTGCACACGGCCAGACGACAGACTCGCTTGATCCGGCAACTTATGAAAATGGCTTTACCGCACTGACGTCGAACTTGTTTGGTAACACTTTGATCGAAGTAGAGCCTGACGGATCGCTGGTCGGCGCTGTGGTCGAAAACTTTGAAGCCTCCTCCGATGCAAAGACCTGGACGATGAAAGTCCGCCAAGGTCTGGAATTCCACAATGGCAAGACCGTGACGCCCGAGGATATCATTGCCTCGATCAATTACCACCGCGGCGAAGAATCCAAGTCGGCCGCCAAAAGCAACGTCTCGGGCATCAGCGAACTGCGTGCCGATGGCGACAATGTTGTGTTTGTGTTAAGCAGCGGCAATGCCGACTTCCCATATCTGCTGTCGGATTACCACTTTCCGATCATGCCGTCTGCAAATGGCGAGATTGATCCCGTGTCTGGTATCGGAACTGGCCCCTATATGATCGAAAGCTTCGAGCCTGGTGTTCGGATCAAAGCCAAGCGCAACCCCAATTACTTCCGCTCAGATCGTGCGCATTTCGACGAGATCGAAGCCCTTTCGATTATCGACTTGACCGCGCGCCAAACAGCTCTGATGAACGGCGATGTCCACGCGATCGACCGTGTGGACCCCAAAACAGTATCCTTCCTTGGCCGGGCACCAAACGTCAACATCCTAGAAATAACTGGCACGCTGCATTACACATTCCCAATGCGGGTAGATGCTGCGCCGTTCGACAATTACGATCTGAGAATGGCGATGAAACTGGCGGTTAAGCGGCAGGAGCTCGTCGACAAAATCTTGCTTGGGCACGGTGCACTTGGCAATGACCATCCAATTTCGACGGCGAACCGCTACCACGCTGCCGCGCTGGAACAACGCGACTTTGATGCGGACAAAGCAAGGTTTCACTACGAAAAATCTGGCCATAGCGGGACCATCCAATTGTCTGCGTCCGATGCGGCATTTGCCGGTGCTGTTGATGCCGCTCAGCTCATTGCGGCCTCGGCCGCCGAAGTGGGCATCGACATCGAAGTTGTGCGCGAGCCGTCCGATGGCTACTGGTCGAACGTTTGGAACAAAAAGCCATGGTGTGCGTGCTATTGGAGCGGCCGTCCCACTGAAGATTGGATGTTCTCGTCAGCTTATACAGCCGATAACGAGTGGAACGACACCGCTTGGCGCACAACAAATGGTGCGATTAAATTCAACCAAATCGTCGAAACCGCACGGTCGGAATTGGATGAAACCAAGCGCCGCGCCCAGTATTTCGAGGCGCAGAGCTTGATCAATGACGATGGCGGCGCGCTGGTGCCAATGTTCGCAAACATGATCATGGGCGTAAGCACCGATGTGGCTTATGGCCAAGTTGGCGCGAACTGGGAAATGGACGGGCAGAAAGCGCCAGAGCGCTGGTGGTTCGCCTAATCCGCACATTGGAGAGCCCTCCGGGGCTCTCCCCCCTTTAGCGGGGACCGCGCGATGTATGATACGTTGATCGACGCCGAGACCTGGGCCTTCATTCAAAAAACTGAAGACTACTATCCGGTCGATACGATTGAGGCCTCGATCCATCGACAGCGCGAAATCTATGACCGGATGTGTCGCGCATTTTTCCAAGGCTACCCGCCCGGACTCCAAGTCAAAGAGGATCAACGCGGCGGT
Source organism: Dinoroseobacter sp. (assembly GCA_042096155.1). Lineage (GTDB taxonomy): Bacteria > Pseudomonadota > Alphaproteobacteria > Rhodobacterales > Rhodobacteraceae > Dinoroseobacter. The sequence continues at coordinate 23,245 of JBELMC010000007.1, read as the reverse complement.
GTGCCAGTGCGTCACTACCGCAGCAACGGCAACCCGCTGACAGTGGTGTATTTTCACGGCGGCGGCTTTGTCGTTGGCGGTCTTGACAGTCACGATGACATCTGTGCTGAGCTGTGTGCCCGTACCGGCTTTGACGTCATTTCGGTCGACTACCGGCTTGCGCCTGAGCATAAACATCCTGCCATGTATGATGATGCGTTGGCAGCCGCCCGCGCAATCGCGACGAATGGACCGGTTCTGCTGTGTGGCGACAGTGCGGGCGGGACACTCGCTGCGGCCGTTGCCCATAGTTTGAGAAGCAATCGGCATATATTGGGCCAGGTGCTGATCTATCCCGCTTTGGGCGGAGACATCGACAAGGGCAGTTATCTTACACATGCACAAGCACCAATGCTCCGCAGCGACGACGTCGCTTTTTATACACGCATTCGCTGCAACGATCGCGTGCCAACCGGGGATCCGCGCTTTGCCCCCTTGCAAGACACCAACTTTACGGCCCTGCCGCCAACAGTGGCGATCAGTGCCGAATGTGATCCGCTCGCCGATGATGCGCGAGACTACGTGGCGAAGATCCAGCACGCCAATGGCCGCGCCGTCTGGCTGAATGAAACAGGACTTGTCCACGGGTACTTGCGCGGACGCAAAACAGTGCGCCGTGCCGCTGAAAGTTTTGATCGGATCGTTGCCGCACTGACCGCTTTGGCGCAGGGCGCGCTGCCTTAGACCCGCGCTATTCGAGACGACCAATTGCGGGAAAACAGCTGAGTCTCGGCTTCAAAACAGCGCAATGAAACGTTTATCGCAAACGCGTCGGTCTCGCCGGTCATGTGCACGACAGCCTCGCTGCGCACTTGCCAGCTGCCCCGTCCCAGCGTCCGGGACCATGCAAATTCTGCGGCGGCTGACGCGGGATCCTCTGGATCAATACAAAATGTTTCGCGCACACATGCCGAAGTCACGAGGCCAGTGTCTAAGTCTTCCGTCAGACCATCATCGCCGACGATTGTTTGACACAAGATACCGCTGTCGGAATTGCGGCTAACCTCTTTGGTTTCGACCCGGTCCGACAGTCGCTTGGCCTTGCGCGGTGGCGCCATAACCGGCGGATCAAACGTCACCGGCAATCCTGCGCCCATGGGCAAAACCGGCAACGATACATTGCCGCCCGTAACAACATATCGAGTAGCGACACCCGCCGGAAATATAAACGGCCAATAACTGGCAGAAATCGCGACGCGCAAACGGTGGCCTTGATCCAGCCGGTAGCCGCACTGATCAAGCAGCACATCGACCTGTATTTGCTGACCTGGGACCAACGGTTCGGATACTGCATGCCCCTGGCGATGGCGCAGGTTCAAAAATCCATGGCTGATCAATGCGCTTGTCCCATCTGGGCGCAGATCACAAAGTCGAACCGCAAGTTGACCCTGGGTTTGGTCTGCGGTCAATCGCAGGGTCACAGAAGGAGCCCCAAGCAAATCAAGCGCGGTATCGAGAACTGCGCCATCGAAACACAAACTCCGCGCATCGTCCGGAGTCTGATCGCCCGGCAGTTCGCCGGGGCCAAAGCCAAATGGAAAATACTCGCCGGTCTGCTGTCCCGCATTCAGGTCGCAAATCAGTTCTCGACAGACCGGGCCGTGCTGCGGCGCGAGGGTATTTTCGTTAAACGCCAACACCACTGGCGGCGCGGTTTGTGGCCAGTCTAAACCGATCCAACGCCCATGACGGTGCGTGTAGCTCACTTCAGGCGCAACGCTGTCCATGATATAGGCACGCAAATCTGGCATTTGATCCAGTCCTCGGTCGATGCCCTTCAGCCAATGATCATACCACCGCAACATCTCGCCCAGAAAATCAATCCGTGGACCCGGACTGGCAATATGCGGGTACTTATGGTTCCAAGGCCCGATCAGACCTTTGACTGGGCTCTTGAGGTGTTCGATCAGATGCGAGATCGTGTTGCGATATCCATCATGCCACCCACCCACGCTGAGCACCGCCGCTTTGATGGCCGCGTAATCCTCGCACACAGAGCCGTGCTGCCAATAGGCGTCCCGTGTTTGGTGACGTGTCCAAGTGTCGAGTAAAAACGGCGTATTTTCGAGACGGTTCAGCCATATGCCGCGCCAGGCATCCCTCCCGACCAAAGCCGGGTCTGGCGGCATCGAGAACCATGACAACGCTGTCGCTGCCCAACCGGGATTTTCGCCCAGCATCACACCGCCCTTGTAGTGTATATCATCCGCGAAACGGTCCGTTGACGAACAGATCGACACAACGGCTTTCAATGGGCTCGGCGCGCGGGCGGCAATTTGCAATCCGTTGAAGCCACCCCAACTGATGCCTGTCATGCCGACAGTGCCATCGCACCAGTCTTGGGCGGCCAGCCAGTGGATCGTGTTTACACCGTCGGTGAGCTCTTGCTCGGAATACTCGTCGTCAAACAGGCCTTCGCTGTCGCCACAGCCACGCATATCAGCCCGGACACATGCATATCCATGCGACGCCAGATAGGGATGGGTCAGCGCGTCGCGTTCGGCGGTGCCGTCACGTTTGCGATATGGCAGGTATTCCAGGATCACTGGGACCGGCGCGCCATCAGCTGGCCGCCAAACCCGCGCCAACAGCATGATCCCGCCGGGCAGCGGAATTGGCAGATGGGCCGTCTCGACAATCGGAACCGGACCCATCGCGATTTTAGTCGACATAAAAATCTTTGGCCTTGGCACGCAGGACGAACTTCTGGATTTTTCCAGTTGCGGTCTTGGGCAGGTTTTCGAACACAACTTTTTTAGGCACCTTGAAACCGGCCAGTTTCTCGCGGCAATGTGCTATGATCTCGGCCTCAGAAACATCTGTACCGGGGCGCCGTTCGACAAAGGCGCAAGGGCTCTCGCCCCACTTGGCCGATGGCATCGCAACAACGGCCGCCGCCTGGACCGCTGCGTGACGGTGAAGCGCGCCTTCGATCTCGACGGACGAGATATTTTCGCCGCCCGAAATGATGACATCCTTCAACCGGTCGCGGATCTGGATGTAGCCTGAGGACTGGATGACGGCCGCATCACCGGACCAGAAATAGCCCCCCTCGAACGCCTCAGCCGTCGCCTGAGCATTCTTATAATAGCCTTTCATCACGACATTACCGCGCAGTGCAATCTCGCCTTGATGAACACCATCGGCTGCCACCGGCTGGCCCGTATCGCGGTCCATCACGGTGCTTTCTTCCAGCATTGGAAATGAGACCCCCTGCATCGCTTGCAATTCAGCCTGCTCGGGCCCTGACAAGTCGTTCCAGTCCTCGCGCCAAAGGCATTGCGTGACATGACCATAGGTTTCTGTCAGCCCGTAGACTTGCATCACGTCAAAGCCGAGTGTTTTTGTCTTTTCCAAAACAGCGGCAGGCGGCGGAGCCCCCGCCGTAAACACATGAATTGGCGGGTCAAATGCGTGGCTTGGCGCGTCGTGGTAATCCACCAAAGCAGATAAGATGATTGGTGCAGCGCCAAAATGAGTGACCCCGTGATCGCGAATGGCGGCATATAACTTAGTCGGTGTCGCATCGCGGGTGAACACCATGCGTGCGCCCACCATTGCCATCGCCCAAGGGTGGTTCCAGCCATTGCAATGGAACATCGGCACGACGCTTAGGTATGTCGGTCGGTTTGGTACGGCCCATCCGGCAATCGTGCCCATTGACATCAAATAGGCACCCCTGTGATGATAGACGACGCCTTTCGGCCGCCCCGAAGTGCCGGAGGTGTAGTTCAGCGCAATTGCGTCCCATTCATCTTCTGGCAGCAGACCAGGATCTGTGGCATCGCCGGACACCACGAGGTCTTCGTAAGTCTCGGTTCCGAATGTGGCGCTCAGACCGGCTTCGGCATCGGCGACCTCGATCACTGGCAACACCGCACCATTGATGTCAAACGCCGCGCGAAGCACCGGCTCTAAGCTGCTATCGGCAATCACCAGGCGGCTATCCGCGTGTTCCAGGATATACGCAATCGTGTCGGCCTCGAGCCGAATGTTGATCGTGTTCAACACACCACCAGACATCGCGACAGCGTAGTGCAGCTCAAACATCTCGGGGATGTTTGGCAGAAGTACGGACACCGTATCGCCCTTCTTGATCCCCCGCGCCCGCAGCGCCGAAGCGACAGCCCGGCATCGTTGCTGAACCTGCGCCCAGCTGCGCCGAGTCGTGCCATAAATCACCGCTGTATCGTTGGAATAAACATATGCCGCTCGGGTCAGGAACGACAATGGAGACAGAGCAACATAATTTGCCGGGGTTTTCGGAAGAGCATCAAAATTGGCGCGCATAGGGGACCTCGCTGGTTTGCTCTATTGGGCCTTGTCTTGAGCCATACGTCAACGGTTCCAGAAGGTTTCGCGCACCAATGCGCCGCGCGGACCATCGGGGGTATGGACAGTCAATTCGGTGTCTTCGTCCCAATGGGTCATCCGTACCATCCCAATCGCAACGTTGGTGTTAAAATCAGGTGACCATGCCGCTGAGCTGACCCGGCCGACGGTTTTCTTGCCCGTAGTCAATGTCCAGTAGGAATCGCAAACCGGCACTTTCGGGCCGTCAATCTCGAGCGCCCGAATTTGCCGGATCGGGCCTTCCATGGCCACCCGCAGCAAGGCGTCGCGCCCTATGCACCCAATTGCGGTCTGGGTGTTGCAAAACTTGCCCAAACCACATTCGTGCGGGGTGTTTGCACGCGTCATGTCATTGCCATAGCTGAGCAATCCGCCTTCAATTCGTTCGATCAGGTTGGGACAACCAGCATGGACATCAAGGTCTTTGCCCACATCCATCAGAGCGTTCCACAACGGCATCCCAATCGCGGTGTTGGGAACATAAATTTCGAACCCGCCTTGCTTGGAATAGCCCGAACGCGCGATCAGCATGTCAGTGCCCTCGAACTCGAACCAGCCATAGCGGAAGAACCGCAACTCGGTGACCGCTTCGCCGAAAATCCGCGCTGCCAGTTTATCCGCCAGTGGCCCCTGAATCCCGAGCGGCGAGACATCCGGCTCGTCGACCAGCACATCCAGCCTGAGCCCATACGCCACACCCTTGATCCAAAATAGCAAGTCACTGTCGGCGATAGAGACCCACCAGCGGTCTTCGGCCAGCTTCAACGCCACGGGATCGTTCAGCATTCCACCGGTCTCGTCGACGATGGGCACGTAATAACACTGCCCGGCCAACATGCCGCGCAAGTCACGAGGGGTCAGCATCTGCATCAATCGGCTGGCATCGGGGCCGCGCAATTCCACCTGACGCTCGACCGATACGTCCCAAAGTTGGACAGCCGTTTTCAGATGCGCGTAGTCCTCCTCGATTGTGCGGAAGATGGTCGGCAAGAGCATGTGGTTATAAACCGTGTAGGCTTTGACCCCTGCAGCGGTCACGCCTTCAGAAAAGGGCGTGCGGCGCAGGCGGTGTGAGACAGAAAGCTGGGCCATGGGCGTTGTCCTCGAAAACGCGTAAAGCTCCGCTCAGCGCGGGCCTTTCCAATCAATGCTGCAGATTTCAGCCGAGCGGCCATCAAAATCCCACACCCGACCAAAGGCACGCACGCGCCCCTTGGTGGCCGTGCCAACGGTGATGTCCTCGCCCATCCAGTATTCCGTATTCTTGACCACGATATCGGCGTCCGGGTCTTTGCCGACAACAGGCAGCACCTCGCCTTGGATCTTTTTGCCAACCATCAAGCGACGGGTCTTGCCCTCTGTTTCATAGCGGATCGGCTGACGTTCGGCGCCCAGGAATTCGGACACCAATATACTGAACAAACCGGTGGTCCCACGCGCCTTGCCCGAGAAGATCGCGACCAGCCCATCATAGGCGTCGTCACTGGCACGGTCATCAATGAAAGCCGCCGCCTTCCAATTGCCGCGCGCCATCAAACCTGGGATTTCAAGCATCAGGCCCACATTCAGACCTGTGAGGTCGACATCGCCATAGTGGCCCTCGTCAATCCGAATACCGGACCAAGCTTGGCAATAGCCTTCGGTCGGCGCGTGCTTGCCAAGCGAGACAACGCAAGGACAAAAGACCGTACAGTTACAATTCAGAATAAGTTCGCCCTTGATAGCCCAGGGGGTGGTCCCCACAGTTGCAGCGTCGAGTGCCATTTGATGTTCTCCCAGACTTAAATCAGTGTGATCAGCGCCCCAGTCACCAATGCAACGCCCAAAGGGCGGGTCACAAAGCGACCATAATCAGGCATTTTTTCCCAAACCATTATCAGGGTGGCGAGCCCCATAAACGCCAAGTTCATCACGCCACCCACAAAAGCCAGCGTCATCAATGCCCAGCAGCAGCCCAGACATACCACACCCAGGCGCACCCCGTTGCGCAAAGCTCCTTCCTCCCAATGGGCAAAGAAAAAGCTAAGCGGCGCACGGCATTTCGATAAGCACGCGTCTTTCAACGGCGTGAACTGATAGAGCCCTGCAACTAGCAAAAGCATGCCGCTCAAAGCCTGCGAGCGGCTGTCACCCAACGCCGATAACAGCCCGGCTTGAAACAACGCCATCTGCGCTCCCGCAGCGGCAAAGCTAAAGCCGATCCAAACCGACAAGTAGCCCGTCAGCAGCGCGCTAAAATTTATCTCGGTCGAGTGCCCCAGATCTTCATAGGTGGCCAAGGCGGGCAGCACCGTAGGGGCCATCATCGCCGCAGACATCAACACCCACATCACCACAGTCCGCCCAAAGCCCGCAGTATCTGGTGTCAGCGTGCAAAACGCAGCCCAAAAATCGCTGCCATAGATCGCACTGAGCTCACGCAGCTCGGTCGGCTGCGCCATCACAAACAACAGCGCCCACGACGCAAAAACCAACGCAAAAAGCGCCAGCCAATGGGGCGCCGTCATGCTTCGGATGCGTGATGCAATCATTCGTCCTCCTCCCCCGATAAGCCGCAACAATCACACGACTCACCCTTGAATCTCAAATGTCAGACTTTTAATTGTCTGACAAATGAAAATCGATTCTGACTCACAATTTGATCTTTCGGCTCAAATCGCAAAAGCGATCCGCGACGCAATTATCGCGGGCGACTTGATTGTCGATGAAAGACTGCCGTCTGAAACCGAGCTGTCTGAACAGTTTGATGTCTCTCGTCCCACCGTGCGCGAGGCGCTGAAGCGACTGGCCGCGCAATCGCTGATCCGTACGCAGCGTGGCGCCAGCGGTGGTGCGTTTGTCAATCGCCTGCGCTTTCAAGAGGCGTATGGTCAGCAAATCACCACATCAACATTGTTGCTGTCCATGAATGCCGTCAGCTTTGAGACCGCCTGCGAGGCCCGATATGCATTGGAACGCGCATGCGCTCCGCTGGCTGCCGAGCGCCGAACCGACGCGCAGCTTGAAACGATGTCCGCCGAGATCGCCCGGCAATCCGAAGGGGCCCTCAGCGACGAAGCCTTCTGCGCCTCGGACGTGGCGTTTCACCGGGCGTTGGTCGACGGCGCAGATAACCCAGTGCTGTCATATCAATTGGCAGGCGCGGTCGAGGCGATGCAGCCGTTGATGAATATGGTAACATTTACCGCCAGATCACGTGCAACGATCATCGCCTTACATGGCAGAATCCTGGCGGCGCTCAAGACCCGCGATGGTGAAAAAGCCGACGCGGCGTTGGCCGCACTTGACGAATACACGCGCTCTTTGGGACGCGATGTAGCTGCCAAGCGGGGCGCATAAAGCTCATTCGAAAACCGGGATCACGTCGACGGCCTGACCAACATTCGACGGGCCAGATGCCCGTAAAACGCCTTTGATTGGGGCCACATCGGCATAATCACGTCCGTAGCTCACAACAATATGATCGATGCGGACCACGGCATTGTTTGTCGGGTCAAACTCGACCCATCCCATGGATGGACCGCACCAAGCGCTGATCCAAGCGTGCATCGCGTCAGCCCCTTCCAGTCGCGTGTGGCCCTTGGGCGGCTCGGTTCGCAAATATCCGCTGACATATCGCGCAGGAATGCCCAAAATCCGCAAGCCAGCGATCATGATTTGCGCGAAGTCCTGACAGACGCCGTGGCGATGCGCGAACGCCTCTTCGAGCGAGGTATCAACCGTCGTCGCCAGATTGTCGAAGCGCATATCGCGGTGCAACGCTTGGCCCAGATCCAGCATGGTGGCGAACGCACTTGCATCGGGGCTCGACAGCGCGTGTGCATAAGCCGCCACCTCGCCTGGCAGAGGGATCCGGGCAGATGGTCCTAGAAAATGGTGGGGCGCTTCTGGATCAAGCATCCGGTGCCGCGCGATCATTTCCGCCAGATCCCGGACCTTCGGCGATTTGTCCACCACCGCATCGCCCCCAAAGCACCGAACACGTGCACGCATCTCGATCTGCATCGCGCCATGTGGACTGCGGTGGGTCAACTGAGTGATCAGATTGCCGAAATAATCCCGCCGGTCACTCTGCTCATCAGCCTGTGGATCCGACTTGAGCGAAACCCTCTGGACACTTTGTCGGCCTTTTATGTCCATGGGTATCACATGCACCAAATGGCGCGCACCATCCGCATGCCCGGCATATTGGTGACTCAAGCGTAAACGCAGATCATAAAGGACTTCGGCCTTCATTTCAGACAGGCTTTCGAGAGAGCATCCGACAAGTTCCAAATTTGCTTGCGCAGTTTCAAAAGCCCCTCCGGCCCCAGTTCGTTTGCGCTCTGCGCTCCCAGAAGATGCAGCAACTGCGCGGCCTGAGCAGCAACAATATGCGGGCCTTCGCCGATATGTTCGGCGGGCAATGGAAGCGCATCGATATGAGTTTGCAGGCGTTTCAGTTGATAATGGATCGAACGCGGATTCCGGTTGTCGAGAGCCAATAAATCGATCAGGCTGGCAGGGCTGGGCGGGTTGGTATACCGCGCGCGGTGCGACATAAAACTGTCGCCAAGCTCCAGTGCCAAATCGTCTGATCCTTCTGGCGCATCTTCGCAGAGCAATCGCGCAAGCACAGTTGCCATTCCTACAGCGCGTTCCAATGATGTGCCCAAAGACAAAAAACGCCACCCTGTCGAGTGGTACATATTTTCGTGTACCAGACCTGCAAAGCCGCTGATCTGGCGCAGCAATGTGCCAACCTTGTCGGCCGTCTCTTCGTAAGGAATATCAGCGTTCGAAAAACCGCGCGCTGTCATCGAGAGCTCTTTGAGCGCAAGGATCCCGTCCACTGAGAACCGATCGCGAATCCGCTTTGCACAAAGCACCGCGCCGTCCAGGGGGGCCTCGAATTGAGCGGCCATGGTTTGGGCGTCGGACGTGGCGCTGAACAGCAAATCGGTCTGGATCAGCTGTGCCAGAGATGCGCTTTCGGCCAAGCCTGTCGCGCGCAGCCCAAAATAGGCCCGAAAGACCCGCATGGCGGTCTCGGCGCGCTCGATATATCGGCCCAGCCAGAACAGATTATCGGCCGCACGGCTTGGCAGAGCCGTATCATACTGCCCAGCAGATTGGGTGCGATTGGTCGACAACAAAGTTGGTTTTGGCACTGGCGTTGGGCTGACAACCCAAACATCTGACACCGAACCGCCAGCTTGCATTGCCAGCAGTTTATCATCCGAGGCGTCGGGATCATGAGCCGTAGCGATACGCGCATAGCCGCCCGGCAACACCTGCCATCCACTGGCAGTTCGGGCTAAAAAGACCCGCAGGCTCATGGGCCGGGGCACCAAGGCATCCTGCTGCCAATAGGGCGCGGTCGACAAGGTCATGCGTTCTTGGCCCACCAAACCTGCGCCTTGGGCCGCAAGAATCGTATCCAGCTTCGGATCATCAATGCGCGGCAACGGAGTCCTGTCATGGGGCCAGCGCCCGGCCATTGCGCGCCTCAAAACCATTTGTTTGCGACGTGAAAAGACAACGTCCCGCTCGGTTGCGGCGCCGCACCACCAGGTTGCAACATTGGGCAATGCCAATGGTCCACCGGTTAAAACATGGGCAATCTTTGGCAAGAACGCCATCAACGCGCGGCTTTCCAGAACCCCCGCACCCAAAGCATTGACGGTAGACAGCGCGCCCTCACGGACGGCACCCAGGAGTCCCGCGGTGCCCAAAGCCGAGGTTTCGTTCAATTCCAGTGGGTCGCAAAATTCGGCATCCATGCGCCGCCACAACACCGAAATCGGGCGCAACCCTTCGACGGTTCGAACCTGCAGCGTGCCGCCAACAACCGCAAGATCTTCACCCTCGACCAACAGCAATCCAAGGTATCGGGCCAGATAGGCGTGCTCGAAATATCCATCATTCATTTGACCAGGGGTCAAAAGACCGACCGGCTCGCTGCAATCCCGGCGCATCCCAAGCAGAGTGGCGCGAAAATCTCGGAAAAACCCCGCCAGGCGGTGAACATGAGCAGCGCTGTAAAAATTTGGGAACACACGGCTTGTGGCCACCCGGTTTTCCAGCGCAAACCCCGCGCCCGAGGGTGCATCTGTGCGGTCTCGGAGCACCCACCACTGGCCAGACGGCCCGCGTCCGACCTCAAAAGCAATGAAGTTCAGAAAATGCCCACCAGGCGGCCGTATCCCCACCTGGGGGCGCAACCATCCAGGATTCTGCGCCACCAGCGATGCTGGTAAATATCCGTCTCGCACCAATTTGTTGGGCCCATAGAGATCGGCCACAACCTGCTCAAGCAGATCCGCTCGTTGACTCAAGCCAGTGGCGATGCGGGACCAGTCTGCCTCGGCGATCATGACCGGGATAGGAGACAATGGCCAGTCGCGCTCAGCTGCCGAATTCTCGCCGTATTTGCGGTAAAACACCCCGGCATCGCGTAAATATTGGTTTCCGCGCAGAAACCGCGCGTCCAACCCGGCTTTGTCCAAACCGCTCAGGTGATCGATAAAGCCGCGCCACACAGCGCGCATCTGGCCATCCTCATCGAACAGCTCGTCGGCCGCGCCGTCGAGGCGTCGATAACCGCGCAAAAGCTCCGGAACGGGGGACCCGCCGGAGCTTTGACTCTGTGACAGGCCGAAACCGGTAATTTGGCTAGACATGCACTCCTCGGCGCAGATCCAATGTCATGGGACATTCAGGATGGGGCGTCTCCGTTGCCGGAGCAAAATCGCCCCCCTTATGGCCATGCGCTTCGAAACGAGCAAGACGTCTTGCTTGGGCCTCGTTGCCGTTTACTGGGAAAGTGTCGTAGTTGCGCCCACCCGGATGCGCCACATGATAGCGGCAGCCGCCCAGCGCGCGGCCGCTCCAGGTGTCGTAGATATCAAAGGTCAGGGGCGCATCCACGGGCAGCGTCGGATGTAAAGATTGTGCCGGTTGCCATGCTTTGAAGCGCACCCCCGCGACAGCCTCGCCAGCGGTACCCGTCTTTTGCAAAGGCACCTTCCTGCCATTCGCCGTGACCAAGTAGCGCCCGGTATCGGCGCTGCTGAGCTTGACTTGCAAACGTTCCACCGAGCTGTCTGTGTAGCGCACCGTGCCGCCGATCGCGCCGGTCTCGCCCAGTACATGCCAAGGTTCGAGCGCATGGCGCACATCCAGATGCGCACCCTCGTAAGATACATCACCGCAGAACGGGAACCGGAACTCAGCCTGGGCCATGAACCAAGCAGGATCAACATCAAAGCCGTGGACCCGCAGATCGGCACACACCTCAAGGAAATCTTGCCAGATAAAATGCGGCAGCATGAAACGGTCGTGCAGCTGGCTGCCCCAACGGGTCATTGGACCAGACAGCGGCGCACGCCACAGACGCGCGATCAATGCGCGGATCAAAACCTGTTGGGCGAGGCTCATGCGCGGATTTGGTGGCATTTCGAAACCGCGAAACTCAACCAGGCCCAAGCGTCCGGTTGGACCATCGGGAGAATAGAGCTTGTCAATGCAAATCTCGGTCCGGTGTGTATTGCCGGTCACGTCGATCAGCGCATTGCGCAGCAAACGGTCTGTCAACCATGGCATCGGCACATCGCCCTGCCCCGGCGGCTGGATCTGATTCAGCGCGATTTCCAGCTCATAGAGCCCATCTTGCCGCGCCTCATCGATGCGAGGCGCTTGCGAGGTGGGACCGACGAAAACACCGGCAAACAAATAAGATAGGCTTGGGTGGCGGTTCCAGTGCAAGATCAGTGACTTCAGCAGATCAGGACGCCGTAGGAACGGACTGTCGAGTGGCGTTGCGCCGCCGACGACCACATGATTGCCGCCACCCGTGCCAGTGTGCCGCCCATCAGTCATAAACTTGTCGGCCCCAAGACGACAGGCGCGCGCTGCATCGTAGACCGCTTCGGTGATTGCTTTACAGTCGTCCCATTTGTGCGCCGGGTGTACGTTAACCTCAAGCACACCGGGATCGGGCGCGATGCGGATCACATTTAGCCTTGCATCATCGGGCGGTGGGTATCCTTCGATATGGACGGGGGCCTGCATCGCCGTGGCCGCCTTCTCGACAGCCGCGATCAGATCCAAATAGTCTTCAACCCGTTCAACCGGAGGCAAGAAAACGCACAATTTGCCGTCGCGCGGCTCAACTGTGATCGCGGTGCGCACAGGGCCGGTGTTTTCGGAGGTTTGTTCGAATGCAACGCCCTGCATCATAGGCTGAGAGCCTTCGATAACATTGGGCACAATTTCGCGACGATCCGGGGCAGCGGTGGCGTCTGGCAAATCACCTGTTTGGGTCGCCGGATCCGCAGGATAGGTGTAGGGATAAGCGACCTTTGGAACAAACGGCAGGGCATCCAATGGCAAACGGTACCCCAAAGCGCTGTCGCCGGGCACAAGGAACAAATGGGCGCGCCGCAGCTTCCAACGCTCGGACCGCCAGACCCCCGACCGGTCGGCCTGCGCTTGCCACTTCTGGACCGGCAAGGCGTATCCCACGGGTTCCGTCAAACCGCGATCAAAAACCCTGGCAAGGCGGTGGCGCGCCTCTGGGTCGGCCAGCTTGGAATTTTTTGGGTCCACATTTGCGGGCAGATTGGCCTCGCGCAGCATCCATTCCGCTGGGTCCTCGTAGGCAGCCAAGATATTTTTGCGCGGCACATCCAGATGGCAGGCAACCTTTTTGAGCAACTTGCGTGCAGCCTTATGGGGTGGTGTCTCGCCGGTTTTTTCTGGCGCGATCAAATCCGCATTTTGCCAAATTGGCTTGCCGTCGCGGCGCCAATACAGCGAGAACGTCCAACGCGGCAATGTTTCGCCGGGATACCATTTGCCCTGACCGTAATGCAAAAGCCCGCCTGGGTCGAACCGATCTCTAAGTTTGCGGATCATTTGATCGGCCCGCACCCGTTTGGTCGGACCAACGGCATCTGTGTTCCATTCATCCGACTCAAAATCATCGATCGAGACGAATGTCGGCTCGCCGCCCATGGTCAAGCGCACGTCGCCGTCTTTGAGCGCTGCGTCCACCTTATCGCCAAGCGCGTCCAGCGCCTTCCATGCTGTCTCTGAAAAAGGCTTTGTGATGCGTGGGTGCTCGGCCACCCGGCTGACCTTCATATCAAATTCGAACGCGACCTTTGCTTCGCTGGCCAGTCCAGAAATTGGTGCCGCCGTGCGATAATGCGGGGTCGCTGCCAGCGGAATATGGCTTTCGCCTGTCAGCAGACCACTGGTCGGATCAAGACCGACCCATCCTGCGCCGGGCAGGTATACCTCGCACCAGGCATGCAAGTCGGTAAAATCGGCTGCAGTCCCAGAGGGCCCGTCGAGCGCTTTGAGATCGGGTTTTAGCTGGATCAGATAGCCAGACACAAACCGCGCGGCAAAGCCAAGATTGCGCAGAATCTGGATCAGCAGCCACGACGTATCTCGGCACGAGCCCTTAGCCTTTTTCAACGTCTTCTCAGCGCTTTGGACACCTGGCTCCATGCGAATGACATAGCTGATCTCGGCAGCCAGCCGGGCGTTCAACTTGACGAGAAAATCGATCGTACGGTCCGCGCGTTTTGGGATCGAGGCGATGAATGCTTCGAGCCGGGCGGTCATAGGTTCGGGCGTGCGATACATCCCAAGATCGGCCGCAATATCCTGGTCATAGTCAAACGGCCAGCTTTCGGCAACTTCTTCGACGAAGAAATCAAACGGGTTGTAGACCGACATATCGGCAACCAGATCGACCTCGATCTTGAATTCACGCACGGGCTCGGGGAACACAAACCGGGCCAGCCAATTGCCGTACACATCCTGCTGATGATTTACGAAATGTCCACCTGGCGCGACCTGAAGCGAGTGCGAAATCACTGGGGTCCGGGAATGCGGCGCAGGTCTTAATCGAACGATCTGCGGACCCAACGTGACGGGGCGATCATACTTGTACGAGGTCAGATGATAGATACTGGCTTTGATCGACATTTGGTCCACCTTACGCGCAGCTCCGCTGCGCCAACAGTTTTGAGTCTACTCGAGCGGTTCGGGTGTAGACAATTGCATCTGGCATTCCCAGCCAGGATCAAAGCCACATCTGATCTAACTGGACTATTTCCGGTCTGTATCTCTGGCAACTGGCGCACAAGTTGGGCGTGTTTATGTCAACAAAGGGATTGCTGACGTTAAATTGTTTCGCAAATCGAAGCTAAAGGCGGCGCCGCGCCGCGCATATGTGCGCGAAACCACCTTGCATTTATCGGGCTGTGCGCCAGTCACATCTGCGCAGGCCCAATGGTCAGCGAGATATCGGGCAGGCCATCAATGCCGCCGGTGATCACATCACCAGGCACCACCGGCCCGACGCCAGCTGGCGTTCCCGTCAGCACGATATCGCCAGGTCCCAAATGATAATAATGGCTCAAATGGCTGACAATTTCGGCGCAAGTCCAGACCATATCGCCCAAAATCGCATCTTGCTTGGTGTTTCCATTGACCGCGAGATGAATGCGCCGTTTGGCCAAATCGTCGAGTCTCGATATGGGCACCTGCGCCAGCGATGTGATCACGGCAGAGCCCTCGACATCTTTGCCCAAGTCCCAAGGACGGCGTTTGTCCTTTCCGTCTTGTTGAAGATCACGGCGGGTCATGTCCAAGCTGGTGGCAAGATATCCAATCGCAGCGGCGGCGGCTGCAACATCAGCCTTAAACACCGCAGCGTCGAGAGCGAGGGCCAGCTCGATTTCGTAGTGAAAATTTTCTGTGCCCGGGGGATACGGCAGTGTCGTGCCGCTGCTTTGCAGCGCATGGGCCGATTTGGTGAAATACCAAGGTGCCTCGTGGTCGACCACGCCACCCATTTCAACGGCATGCGCTGCATAATTGCGGCCAACACAAAAGACGCGTCGCACTGGATATAAACGCTCTGTCCCTATCACACATAGCGCAGGTTGCGGGGCAGGATCGAACAAATAACGACTCACTTCGCGCTCCTAAACCGGGAAAAGCCCATATGATTTACGCGCTCAACCGAGATGATGTAAGAAAAATCCCATTTACTGTGTTATTGGGCGCAAAAATCTTAACCAAACGAGGTGATTGTTTCGTCCAAATGCGGCCCGGGCAAAAATGTCCCGATTTGCTCACGACGTCATCAGGAAAAATCGTTAAATTTGAGAGCAGTCAGGGAAGTGTGCAAGCAAAATGCAGGTCACAGAAGGAAAATTCGCGGTCTGGGCTGGGCTTGGGTCGGTCTTCTTGGCCAGCATCGTCCTGTTCTGTTGGCGCCTTTTTTACCCCGTAAGCGACGCGGGGTTAGGGCTGCTGGCGGTCTTAGCGTTGATAATTTGGCGCGGCACATATTTGCGGGTCCTCACGTGCCGTACGGTGTGGCGCAAAGCGATTTGGCGTCCAGGCTCGGTTCTGTCATTGGTCCTGACCGGCCGGTTTGGCGCGCATGTCGCAGGCCTCATGGCAGCAATTGTCGCCACCCCAACGCTGGCACATTATGTACTGGGTGCAACGCCCTACGAGCTTGCAACGGCGGCAGGGATCGTGGCGTTGGCCGGGGTGATTGTGACTTGGCTGGCCAGCGCAATGACAGGTCAGTTGCGCGGACCGCTCGCCTTGCCTTTGGCAAGCTCAGCCACAATTTGGTTGGTGGGGCTGGGTGGCACACTGGCGTTGTTGTGGGTGAGCTATACACAAACCCCGGTGCCGGAATATGTGGGCGCTGCCTCAATGGCAGATACGCTTGTAGTGGCCCAAGCCAATTTGCCTCAGCGCGGTCACGTTGTTGCAGATATTCTAGCAACAATCCGAAGCGTTGAAGCGGCCGCATGGCGCATGGCAAAAACCGAGATAACTTTTGCAGGAACGCAATTTGGCCTTATCGGCTTACTCGTATATAATGCATTGGTGGCGGTTTCGCTCACGCGTCTGGCCTGTGACGCTGTAAGCGCTGCGGCTCAAACTGTACCGGAAGCCTGATGATGCATAACGCTCCTCTCTTGCTGAGAAATCCGATTTTGCCTCCTGCCGCAGCGGCTCGCGGGCGCGCTGGCTCAGGGTTCTGGACTCTGATCTTTGGCCTGATCACCATGACGGGTGCAATGGTTGCCTTTGCAGTTTGGAAC
Organism: Dinoroseobacter sp.; assembly: GCA_042096155.1. GTDB lineage: Bacteria > Pseudomonadota > Alphaproteobacteria > Rhodobacterales > Rhodobacteraceae > Dinoroseobacter. The sequence goes on along the minus strand of JBELMC010000007.1, from coordinate 6,725 downwards.
GGCGAATTCCAGACCCAACCGCGCACGATCCCGTTTACCGAACTTGCCCGAATGGTCGATGATGCGGCTGCCAATGCCGAGACCGAAACCATCGCCACGCTCGACCGTCATTTGGACGCAGCGTTTGCGCCCGTCTATGCGGGCATTCCAGTTTACGCCGATTTTCACTACTCGGTTCTGGGCGAGTACACGTTGCTGACCGAGGCTGCGCTGGGGCGGGTGTCATCTTCATTGGAACAGCGCTTGTTCCATGGATTTCAGCCGCGGATTGAAGCGTCGGTCGACGCGCTCAACATTCAGTTTGACCGCGCCTATTCGCAAGCGCTCAGCGCAGAGTTGTCTGACACGCTTGGCACCGCCGATTTACGGTTTTTGTCAGAACCCGCGCGCATCACGCTTGAGGATGCGAAATCTCGCGCGACCGTCAGCAAGCCGATCAATCTTGCGCTGAGTATCCTTGGCGCGCGCGCAGGGGTGCGCGTTGTCAAAGTAATCACACGGACTCTGAGCCGCAAAGTCCTTGTGAGCATTGGCCGCAAGACCGCTGCGAAAGCCGCGGCGCGCGGCACCGGCATAGGGTCCGGCGCTGGTGCCGGGGCAGCCGCCGGTGCGATCTTTGGCCCTCCCGGGGCAGTTGCCGGCGGCATTATTGGGGGGGTCGCCAGTTGGATCGCCGTAGATTATGCCGTCATTTCAATAGATGCCTATTTCAACCGTGCAGACTTTGAGATCGAGCTGAGAACGCTGGTCGACGTCGAGCGTGACGCTTTGCGATCTGTCTTGCTGGCCCAAATCGCCGAAAAGCGTGCTAATATCCGCTTGGCCGGTCGCACCCCTGATGAGATCCTATCGAACCGTTAGAGCTTATTGCTTGTTATTCGACGCGCTGAACGAGCTTGCGAACTTCCGGGCCCACGGCCTCGACGATCAGCGCCACACCCTGTGCATTGGGATGGATGCCATCGCGCTGCATCAAGTCGCGTAGCACTGCAGCCTGATCTGGCCGATCCTGAAGTGCGCCCAAAAAGCTCTCGGCATAGAGAGTGCCGTAGCGCGCCGCCAGATCGGGATAAATCGCGTCGAAGGCCTGTTTGTAGTCGGGGCCATAGTTTCCTGGCGCTTTTAGCCCGATCAACAGCACTGATACATCTTTCGCAGCGGCTTTCTGCAAAATGCCTTCGAGGTTCGCCCGGCTTATGTCCGGGGATAAGCCGCGCAGCAAATCATTGCCCCCCAGTGCAACGATCATCGCGTCAATATCGTCGGTCAGGGTCCAGTCCACGCGGGCCAAACCGCCTGCGGTGGTATCGCCAGACACGCCTGCGTTGATGATCCGCACATCTGCACCGTTTGCCGTCATCCAAGCCTGAAGCTGCGGAACAAAGCCTTCGCCTTCGATCAAGCCATAGCCTTGCGTCAGGCTGTCACCCAAAGCCGCGATCACTGTTTCGGCGCTGGCAGGCCCGGCACCAAAAAAACCAATAAAACCCGCACATGCCAGCTTGGAAGCGTTCGCGAGCACCCCATATGACAGTCGGTGTATCAATCCTCGGAGCATCCCCATGTCCAAGCCTCTCTTATCGCTGTCCCATGTCCAACTCAGTCTGAAGAGCAATGCGGGCCAAGTTGATATCTTGCACGACATCTCAGTGGACATCAGTGAGGGGCAAACAGTCGGAATGGTGGGGCCTTCGGGTTCGGGCAAATCGTCTCTCCTTATGGTCATGGGCGGGCTCGAGCGCGCCACAGCAGGGTCAGTGCTCGCCCTCGGGCAAGATCTGTCCGCGCTGAACGAGGACGCCTTGGCCCGGTTCCGCAGAGCACATATGGGGGTCGTGTTTCAATCCTTCCACCTAATTCCTACAATGACCGCTTTGGAAAACGTTGCGACGCCACTTGAGCTGGCGGGCGCACAAGACGCTTTTGCGCGCGCCAAAGACGAATTGGACGGCGTTGGCTTGGGAGATCGCATGGACCATTATCCCAGCCAGATGTCAGGCGGCGAGCAACAACGTGTCGCCTTAGCGCGGGCTGCAGCGCCTCGTCCACAAATCCTTCTGGCCGACGAGCCGACGGGAAATCTCGATGGCGCCAACGGGCATGCGATCATGGAAATGTTGTTTGGGTTACGGGACCGCCACGGCAGCACTTTGGTGCTGGTCACCCATGCACCCGAGCTTGCGGCACAATGCGACCGTGTCATCACCCTGCGAGACGGCCAGGTCGTCAGCGACATGGGTGCAACCGCCGAGGCCGCACAATGATCGCGTGGAAAATTGCGCAACGCGAGCTGCGCGGTGGTCTGCGCGGATTTTATGTGTTCTTGGCCTGCCTTGCGCTTGGTGTCGCCGCGATTGCGGCCGTCGGTTCGGTGAGGGTGTCAATCCAACAAGGGTTGGCTCGTGAAGGTGCCGCGATCTTGGGGGGGGATGCCGCCATGGCATTCACATATCGGTTTGCTGATGCGACCGAAAAAACCTGGATGCAGGACAATGCGGTCGAGGTCTCCGAAATTGTCGATTTCCGATCGATGATGGTCGTCGACCGCGTCTCGGGGGTCGAGCGTGGCTTGACACAAGTCAAAGGCGTTGATGCAGCTTACCCGCTGATTGGCGAAGTCGTATTGGCGCCACAAATACCTTTGGCGGAGGCGCTGTCAGGTCGCGATGGCGTGCCAGGTCTGGTCGCACAACAGGTTTTGATGGACCGCATGGGATTGGCGATCGGCGATATTGTCAAACTGGGTGTGCAGCCTTTCGTGGTAACTGCGGTCTTGCTCCGAGAGCCAGACAGCGCCACCGGCGGGTTCAGCCTTGGGCCGCGCTCGATTGTGCGCACCCGGGATTTGGCGGCATCAGAATTGCTTGGCCCAGGTACGCTATTTGACAGCGAATATCGGTTGCGGCTGCCGCAGGGCGTAGATTTGGCAGGGGTCAAAATGCAAGCCGAAAATTTGTTTCGTGATCATGGGCTTAGATGGCGCGACAGCCGCAATGGTGCGCCGGGTATTGCGCGGTTCGTGGATCGGATCGGAGCGTTTTTGGTGCTGGTCGGCCTGGCCGGATTGGCCGTGGGTGGCATCGGCGTTTCAGCCGCTGTCCGGGCCTACCTAGACGCGAAAACAGGTGTCATCGCCACACTGAAAACACTTGGGGCGCAAGGGCAAACGATTTTTGCGGCCTATCTGATCCAGATCGGAATTCTCAGCACCATCGGGATTGCGCTTGGGTTGGTCTTAGGTGCTTGCACTCCGCTCGTCCTTGCGCCTTTGATCGAAGCGCGCCTCCCAATCCCAGCGGCCTTTGGCCTTCATCCCGCCCCCTTGGTCGAAGCCGCATTATATGGCGCATTGACCGCATTGATTTTTACACTTTGGCCGCTGGCCCGGACAGAGCAAGTGCGTGCAGCCGCGTTGTTTCGTGACGCGGCAGGCCCCGTGCGTGCGTGGCCGCGCCCGATTTATATCGCCGCGATCGCAACAGCTTTCTTGGGTCTGGTCGGGCTAGCGACGTGGTTTTCTGGCATCTGGCGCCTAACCCTTGGCACCGCAGGCGGCATCCTGGGCGCGCTTGCGCTGCTGTCTCTTGCGGCATGGCTGGTTCGGATCATCGCGCGCAAGCTGTCCCGGTCGCACTTGGTGCGAGGGCGGACAGCATTGCGGCTTGCGCTTGGTGCGGTTGGTGGGCCGGGGGGCGAGACGTCATCAGTGGTTCTTTCCTTGGGCCTCGGTCTTGCGGTTCTGGCCAGTGTCGGACAAATCGACGCGAATTTGCGCTCGGCCATCGACCGCGATTTGCCCAAGGTCGCACCAAGTTATTTCTTTGTCGACATCCAGAACAATCAGCTCGCGGGATTTTTGGAGCGAATCGAGGGAGACCCCGCCGTCAGCCGTGTCGATCATGCGCCAATGCTGCGCGGTGTCATCACACAGATCAACGGGCGTCCTGCACGAGAGGTCGCAGGCGCGCATTGGGTGCTTCAGGGCGACCGGGGTGTCACCTATTCCGCCACGCCGTCAGAGGCCACAACGATCACCGAAGGCGCATGGTGGCCTGCCGATTACGTCGGCTCGCCACAGATCAGCTTTGCCGCAGAAGAAGCCGCTGAAATGGGCCTGGTCTTGGGAGATTCAGTGACGGTCAACATTCTAGGGCGCGATATTACCGGCAGAATTACCAGTTTTCGCGAAGTGGATTTCTCGACCGCTGGAATCGGCTTTGTGCTCAGCATGAACCCCAGCGCCTTGGCGGGGGCACCGCATACGCATATTGCGACCGTGTATGCCGACCCGGACGCAGAAGCCGCGATCCTGCGCGACGTGGCGGGAAACGCTCCCAACATCACCGCCATCCGGGTTCGCGACGCAATTGAACGTGTTTCTGAGGCTCTGTCTGGTCTGGCCGCAGCGACCAGCTACGGGGCGGCGGCAACATTGATCACGGGATTTGTCGTTCTGATCGGGGCCGCCGCAGCTGGCGAGCGTGCCCGTGTGTTCGAGGCGGCCGTTTTGAAAACAATCGGCGCGACCCGGGCTCAGGTTCTTCTAAGCTTTGCCCTGCGTTCAGCTTTCCTGGGCGCCGCCGCTGGCAGCGTGGCCGTTTTCGCAGGCGGGCTTGCTGGATACGGCGTGATGACGTTCGTCATGGACAGTACATATACATTCGAATGGCAATCGGCGATCGCTATCGTGGCTGGAGGAGCCCTTGCCACGCTGTTTGCAGGACTTGGGTTTGCCTGGCGACCTCTCGCAATGCGACCAGCGCAAGTGCTCCGCGGGCGCGAATGACGGAATTTTCTCGACTTCAGGTCAAACTCTGGCGTGCAAGGTTGCGATATACCGCATTAGCGCTTCAGAGAATTCGGGAGGTTAAACTGCCATGCCTGGCAAGCGACAGCCTTAGGAATTTAGAAAACATTCAGTGCAGCGCCCATCAAATCACAGGAATATGATTATTCGTTCATTTCCGGCTTCTGGTGGATCGGGTTTGGGCGCTTGAAGAATTACCGACGCAAGATGGAAAATCGGCTGGAAAGTCTTTCATGAGCTGGAGCGAAAAACAAATCCCCCGCATAAAATCTGTGCCACCCCGTCACAAAAAACAAGACGCGACTGCACAAACCAATGCTTCAAGCGCAAGATGCGTCATAAAATTTGTGACGCCCAGCGCCAAAAAGCCAAAACGCGCGTCACAATAACTGTGCCACATATACATCTAGCCATGGGCATGCAGTTTCTGGAAAGTAAGAAGATGACCAAAGAAATAAATTCATACCATCAAACCATTCTTATTGAAGAAGTCTCGATGCAGTCCCATCTCACCATTCTGGCGCATAATCGATTACTCGATTTCATCAGGGACGAACGTAATTATCAAAACCGAGAGGTTTGGATTCATATCCAGTCCGTTTTGTCTCATTCAGCGATGATTTCAAAATATCTCGCTCCAGGTGGACACAATCCGTCTTCGCGCGCGAAAAAGAGAGCTAAGTCGTTGAAGGACGCTCTGTGTATAGGAGCCAACTCACCGCTTCTAAAGAGAACGGTCAGAAACAACGTCGAGCATCTTGATGAACGCTTTGACGATTGGATGGAGGCAGACGGTGGAAGGTTTCTCGAATGTGTTTTCGAGTCGCGAGAGGGACTAGAATACATGAACCCAACTATAGATGGGGTGGCTCGTTGGTTTATAAGGCGTGTTTATTTGATTGATGGGGACACGTTTGTATCTCAAGGTAGGGAAGGCATAGATGAAATAAACCTAGCAGCATTAATATGCGAAGTACGCCGGATTAAACGTATCGCGGAGTTGGTTCTTTCATCGTCTTCTTAAGTACAGTGGATTTTCCCGCAACAGCCATGAGAACTTCATATCGGAATTATTATTCTAAGCTCCCTACAACCTTCTTGGCCTTGGAATTATCCGAAAGGTAGCGAAGGGGGGTATGTCGAATCCCTGCTAAAATCGATAGCGAACCGGTGGGCGTCCAATCTTTTCTCTGCCCGCCGCCCCCGTTCAAGAAATCAGAGTATATCCATGACAAATGACCTAATTTCACCGCCACATCTGGCACCCGAAACCGCGGATTGGTGGCGAGCGGTGTTGCAAGAATTCTTGCTCGAACCCCATCACAAGCGCCTTTTGCGGTTGGCATGCGAAGCCTGGGACCGTTGCCAGCAGGCCCGTGAAATACTCCACCGCGACGGCCTTACAACCCAGACCTAGAGCGGCGGCGACATGCACAAGACATTACCTATTGGGAGAACGTCGTTTCAGTATATGAACCTGCGCCCAAGGGAGGAGAAATAGAAACGATATCACGAAATTTTACAATAGTCAAAGCATCTCCAACCTGCACCCCTGAAAGACATTGCGATGCCACCGCAAATTCACTTATTTCTCCATTGGCTTTGTTGTGTTCCGGTGTATATTTCTTGATGAGGCGGTCAAATTCTTTATTAAATGCGCTTCCTTCTAAGTTGAAAAGATTGTCCAATTCGGCTTGTGTTGCTAAATCATGTATTTTGTCTTGAATATTTGATCCACGTTGCGAAACGTCAGTTTCAATAGTTGAGGTTATTGTTTTAGAGGATGGCTTAACTACGTAAATGCAATTGCGAGATCGTATCTCTTCCTCAATTTCGTCAAGCAAAGTTGCGGTTAAACTCCCTACTGTCTAACGTCAGCGCCTTTGGGACAGATTTGGCGATTTGATTGAGGAGGATT
>JBELMC010000006.1:42172-47778 GCA_042096155.1 Dinoroseobacter sp. | reverse complement strand
ATCTGCGCAGCGCGCATCTGGAACGTTTCACAGCAGGCACCATGATCGATCCCGAACAGCTGATCGCCCATATCGACACCATCCGCGTGAACGAAATTGCCACTGATAATGAAGAATTTATGGACGGGATGATCGCTGCTGGTGTCCCGATCATCGATCCGATGGGGCGGTTGGTCTCCACTTTGTCGTTCCACGCCCCGATCCAACGTCTCAGCCTTGAGGATGCGATGGCCCATTTACCCTTGTTGAAGGAAGCTGCGCATAAGCTGAGCGAGCTGTTGTCCGGCGATGATGTCTAGCTTTTTCGCTCCAGCACGGTATTTTGTGCGGCGGCGAACTTGGTCGCATAGTCGATATACGCCGGAATGGTTTGCAAGAGCGTCGAGGACTGGCTGTCGCTGAGCATCCGTTTGGGACGTGCTGGACGGCCCGCCCATAACAAGCCTTCTGTCAGCACTTGCCCCGGCTCGGTTGCAGCACCGGCCGCCAACATCACATTGGGTTCGACAATTGTGCCTGGTGCGACACGCGCGCCGATGCCAATCAAACTGCCATCGCTGATTTGGCAGCTCGACATGACCACGTTGTGGCCAATGGTGACATCCTCGCCAATCTGAATTTCGTCCGTATCACAGGTCAACCGCGCGTTATCTTGCACATTCGTGCGCGCACCGATCCTGATCGCTGCCGTGGCTGCGGTCAGCACACAGCCAAACCAGATGCCGGTTTGCGCGGCACAGATCACGCGGCCACTGGTTTGTGCATTTGCTGCAACGAACAGCGGATCACCTGACCAAGACGGTCTGTCTGCAACAGTATCTGTGATGTCCGCATGATTTTCAGCCCGCAGTGCGGATTGGCTCACGTCAAGCTCGCCGGGTTCTAAGCGGCGGATCGGTTTGGCCGGCGCACCGGCATACAGCATCCCGCTTTCAAGCACTGAGCGCGGATAAGCCACCGCGCCTGGCGCTACAACAACCCCGTCTTCCACCACCGCTCCATCCAGGATCACCGAGCCGCCACCAATGACACAGCCAGCACCAATCTTGCAGGCATGCACAACGGCATCTGCGCCAACGACCACGTTATCACCAATATAAGTCGCCAGAGTCTGATGGGCGATATGCACGGTTCCCGCACGCCCCAATGAAAAATCGGTGCCAATCTTGACGTCGTGACCATCGGCCCGGAGCACTGAAAGATTGCCCAGAACGGCGCCCGCACCCAGAACAGTGCGCCCCAGAACAGCCGCATCATTGGCCGCTGTCAGGTCGGCACCGATCACGGGGCTGTGGGTCTCATACGGAAAGTTCAAAAAGCCCATCGGAGCCCTCCTTTGCGACACCTTGTGTTGGGATTTATGTCCGACAAACCGTAAGCAGAGTCAGGCGAAGGATCAACGCGCCTCTATCCGGCAGAGGCCAAATGCCAAAACGCCGCATTATGAAAGACAAGCATGTCGCCTGACACAATCGCTGGTCCAATATCCTTAGGGGACGTTATGATCGATGTCCTGAGCTGCAGAGCATCGTCATCGAACACTTTGGTCTGCGCAACGATCCTCACATTTGCGCTTCGGGCGGATATAAAGGCCATTGCCCTTCGTTTGCCGACAGCGTTGGGGCATTTAACCCTCGATTTCGCATTGGCATTGTCCCTGCATGGTCGAGCGTGACAAAGACTTGGCTGAGATTTGTGACAGCAAAAAGGGCCGCACCTCTGGCGCGGCACCTTCAAAATGCCAGTGGGATCGTATTAACCGACCAGTTCCAGACCAGAGAAGAAAAACGCGATTTCTTCTGCAGCGGTCTCAGGTGCGTCCGAACCGTGAACGGAGTTTTCGCCGATCGAAAGAGCGAACTCTTTGCGGATGGTGCCGTCTGCGGCATCGGCGGGGTTGGTTGCCCCCATCACTTCGCGATTCTTCGCGATGGCATCTTCGCCCTCCAGAACTTGCACAACAATTGGTTCTGAAATCATGAACTCGCACAGCTCACCAAAGAATGGGCGCTCGGCATGCACGCCATAGAATGTCTGCGCCTGAGCCAACGTAAGGTGGATACGCTTGGACGCTACGACGCGTAAGCCTGCCTCTTCAAACTTGGCAATAATTTTGCCAGTCAAGTTACGTTTGGTTGCGTCGGGTTTGATGATCGAGAATGTGCGCTGAATAGCCATAGGATGCCTCTTGGGTCGGATCAATTTCTCGCGCCGCCTAGCATGGCCAAGCGCGCTTGAAAAGCTGTTCCCGTGGCAGGTGTTGCGACCAATGTGACGCGCGCTGCCTTCGCGCGATACAGGGCCTTCCGCCCGCGGTCTTGCTCTGCTAAGCGCGGCGCATGCTGAAGCTCGAAGATCTGTCGTATTCTATTGAAGGCCGTCCGTTGTTTGAAAACGCGACAGCTACGATTCCGACTGGCCATAAGGTTGGGATCGTGGGGCCAAATGGCGCGGGTAAGACCACGTTGTTTCGCCTGATCCGAGGCGAACTAACGTTAGACACCGGGTCGATTACGATTCCGTCGCGCGCCCGCATCGGCGGAGTGGCCCAAGAGGTACCGGCATCCGCGACATCGCTGCTCGACACCGTTTTGGAAGCCGACATCGAGCGTGCAGAATTGCTGGCCGAAGCCGAGACCGCGACAGATCCCGGTCGTATTTCAGACATCCAGACCCGACTGACCGATATCGACGCTTGGAGTGCCGAGGCCCGCGCTGCCTCAATTCTGACCGGGCTTGGCTTTCCGGCGCATCAGCACGCGCAACCATGTTCAGATTTTTCAGGCGGCTGGCGCATGCGGGTGGCCCTGGCTGGCGTGCTGTTTGCCCAGCCCGAACTGTTGTTGTTGGACGAACCAACCAACTATCTCGATCTCGAAGGTGCGTTGTGGTTGGAAGCCTATCTGGTGCGCTATCCGCACACAGTTATGGTCATCTCACATGACCGAGGGCTATTGAACCGGGCCGTCGGCGCGATCTTGCATCTTGACGAAAAGAAGCTGACACTTTGGCAAGGCCCCTACGACCAGTTCGCTCGACAGCGGGCCGAGCAACGCGCTGTGATGGTGGCGGCTGCCAAAAAACAAGATCAGCGCCGTGCCCATTTGCAGAGCTTTGTCGACCGATTTAAGGCCAAGGCCTCAAAGGCCAAGCAGGCCCAATCGCGCGTTAAGATGCTTGAAAAAATGACCCCGATTTCCGCCCCTGAGGAAGCGGCCAAGCGGGTCTTTAGTTTTCCCAACCCTGACGAATTGTCACCGCCAATCATCGCCACTGACAATGCCGCAGTCGGCTATGGCGGCGCACCAATCCTGAAAAAACTTGGCCTGCGAATTGATCAGGATGACCGAATCGCGCTTTTGGGGCGCAACGGCGAAGGGAAATCAACACTTTCGAAACTGTTGGCAGACAAACTTAAAGTCTGCGAGGGCTCCGTCGCACGGTCCAGCAAGCTGCGGATCGGATATTTTGCCCAGCATCAGATGGACGAGCTGCGAGCGGAGGAAACACCGCTGGCACATATCCAGCGCGAACGGCCTTCTGAAAGCCCCGCGCGCCTGCGCGCCCGGCTTGCAGGGTTCGGCCTTGGCGCAGACCAAGCCGAAACGCAGTGCGCCAAACTGTCGGGCGGACAAAAGGCGCGCCTTTCGCTGTTGTTGGCAACACTTGATGCACCGCATTTGTTGATCCTGGACGAGCCGACAAACCATCTCGATATCCAGTCGCGTGAGGCCTTGGTCGAAGCCCTAACCGCTTATGGCGGCGCCGTGATTCTGGTCAGCCATGATATGCATCTGCTCAGCCTCGTGGCCGATCGGCTTTGGTTGGTCAAAGGCGGCCATGTGACCCCCTATGAAGAGGACCTCGAAACCTATCGACAGCTTTTGTTAACGGGTGAGAAAGAGGCGCGGAAATCGCAAAAATCCGCGAAGGCCAAACCCAAGGAAGTACGCGCCAGTAAAGACACACTTCAGGCGCTCCGCTCAGATGTTCGCAAATGCGAGTTGCGGGTCGAGAAGATCGAAGAGATGCGTTCCAAGTTGGCCAAAAAGCTTGCCGATCCGGGCTTATACGAAGACGCTAAAGCTGGTGAGCTGGCGACTTGGAACAAAAAATATGCAGAGATCATGGATGGTCTGTCGCGCGCGGAGGCCATGTGGGAAGCCGCTCAAGCCAAACTTGACGCAGCACAGGTCCACGGCTGATGGATTCGGCCTCGTTGATCACGGCCTTTGTGACGTTGTTTGTCATCATCGATCCTGTGGGGCTTGCGCCGTTATTTGCGGCGATCACCAAAGGGATGGATGCCACGCACCGCCGCGCAATTGCGATGCGGGCCACACTGGTCGGATTTGGTCTGCTGACCCTATTCGGGCTGGTGGGAGATAATGTTCTGGAGTTTATCGGTATTTCGATGCCTGCATTCCAGATTGCGGGGGGGTTGCTGTTGTTTCTGACCGCATTGGAGATGCTGTTCGAGCGGCGCACCCAACGCCGCGAAGAAAAGATTGAGGACCTGCCCGATCCATCCGTCTTTCCGCTGGCAACCCCTTTGATCGCAGGGCCTGGCGCGTTGGCGACAATGATCCTTCTGACCAACCAGCCTGGCAACAGCTGGATTTATGTCCTTGCTGTTCACGGTGTGATGGCGGCTGTTTTGGTGTTTGTGTTTGTCTTGTTCTTGGCCGCCGGCTTGATTGAGCGGATCGTCGGCCAAACCGGAATCAACGTGATTAGTCGCCTGCTCGGCATGTTACTGGCCGCGCTTTCTGTTCAGTTTGTTCTAAACGGAATTGACACACTTGGTTTCCTCGGAAACTAGACATCCCAAAGAATTTGGCGTTCTATTGATGCTCGGAACATGAGGTTAAAATGACCGAAGACCACATGATCAGGGCTGGCATGCTCGGTTTTATTGGCCTTGTTATGGCGTGGTATCTGTTTGTTCAGAACCGCGGCGCTTTGCGCAGCTTGCTACGCCATGCTGCGATGTGGGTTTTTATTTTTACCGCGATTGTTACCGGTTATGGGCTTTGGACAGACACCCAGTTCGCGGGACTGCCCCGTCAGGCTGTGTTTGCAACCGATGGCCGGGTCGAGGTGCCACGCGGTTTCGACGGGCATTACCACGTCAGTTTGGTGATCAACGGTGTATCTGTGCCGTTCGTCGTTGACACCGGAGCCTCTGATTTGGTGTTGAGCGCCGCCGATGCGAAACGTGTTGGGATTGACCCGGATTCATTGATTTTCACGGGCCGCGCGAACACCGCCAATGGCCAGGTTCAGACCGCCTCGGTTCAGTTGCTTGAGGTCAAACTGGGCGATATTCGCGATGAGTTTGTTCCTGCAATTGTCACCAATGGAGATATGCGCTCATCTTTATTGGGTATGAGTTATCTTGGTCGCTTCGATCGGCTTGAGATTTCAGACAATCGACTGATTTTGGTTCGGTAGGACGCCGTGAGCGCACATCATGCAGTCCGAAGCCAACCAATGACCTGCAATTCAAATCTGCAGATGCTTATGACAGCGCTGAAAAATCCGCAGCCTAGGTGTTCAGTCCCGGCCTCTGGTGGCCCGGCCTCTGATGGCCCGGCCTCTGATGG
>JBELMC010000006.1:0-42072 GCA_042096155.1 Dinoroseobacter sp. | reverse complement strand
CGGCCTCTGATGGATCGGGTTTAGGATGAATCGCTCTGGCTCTGATGTCCAGATTATGCAGATGTATTCGCAGGGTGTCGGGCCGCTCAGGGTTTTTAGGCGTCGTGCAAAATTGAAGGCGCTCAGCAAGTCGGTGAGATGGCTACAAAGCGGGTCGTGGCTGTCGTAACGATACCGCTTCTCGTTCCGGCTGGGGTTGATCCACTGGATCAATCGCTTAACACCCACACCATTCTTGATCATGCGGGTCATGCGCTCGACCTGACCATTGGTCCAAGGATGGTTTCCCATGTTTCCGTTCGCCCGAGACCTTGCAAAGCTCACTACCCGATCATATGGAACGACTTTTCGACTTATTTTGTTGGGTTGGTGAACAGGTAAACGCAATTCCCAAGGCGGATTGTCACTGACGCCCGGAATAACCCGAACGGCAGCGGTGTTGGCGTCACATATTTGGTAGATGGTTTGTTTGCGACCTTGCGGACCTCTGATTTGTGAAAATGAATCTGGGTGATGTCACGATGACGCGTAACGTTCATGCTTCGGCTTTCATCTGCCAGGGGCCGTCCTGTTGGCTCCAGTATTGCGCGGTGCAGCCAGCGGATGTCAGCGCCTTCCATTGGCTGCGCGCGGTTTGGACAGCTATTTCATTACCACCCTCAAATAAGATCATGGTCCGGGTTGAGGATTCGACTTCTGCTGGCGTGACCTGTGCGCTGTCGACACTGACCAAAGCCTGGCGGGTAAAAGCTGTCGTTGGGCTTATCAAAACAGGATGCGCCGCCGCGAGATCGCCGTCACGGCCATGGGGCAAAAAGCTATCATCACGATAGCTCCACAGAAAGTCATCAAGCCACGCGGCGCGGTTTTCGGTCGTCGGCCGAACCAAAACTTGCCAGCCTGCAGCCAGCGATTTCGTCAGCAAAACTGGCAATGTTTCGCCCAAAGACGTGCGCGTCATGTGATAGAAAAATACCGCGCCCATAAAGGGTTACCCTTCGTAATGATCGCGAATTAAGCGATCAAGGGCCCGCACTCCCCATCCTGTTGCTCCAGCCGGTGCATAAGACGTCTCAGACGAAACTGAAGCCACACCAGCGATGTCCAGATGTGCCCAAGGGACGTCATCTTTGACAAAGCGTCGTAAGAATTGCGCCGCAGTGATTGAGCCTGCTGCACGACCACAGCTGTTGCGCATGTCAGCGACGCGCGATTTGAGCATTTTGTCGTAGGCCGGTCCCATAGGCATCCGCCAGGCACCCTCATCTTCAGCCAATGCCGCTGCAATAAAGCGCTCCGATAGCGTGTCAGAATTGGAGAAAACGCCGGCATTTTCATGACCAAGGCCGACGATGATCGCACCTGTGAGCGTCGCAAGGTTGATCATACCTGTTGGAGCAAAGCGTTCTTGAGCGTACCACAGCACGTCTGCCAAAACGAGGCGCCCTTCCGCGTCGGTGTTGACGATCTCGACAGTGTCGCCTTTCATCGAGCGGATCACATCACCTGGACGCGTGGCATTGCCATCGGGCATGTTTTCGACGAGCCCGACCAAGCCTACAACATTGGCCTTGGCTTTGCGCGCCGCCAGGGCTTTCATGACGCCAGACACGACGCCCGCACCACCCATATCCATTGTCATATCTTCCATACCTGCGGCAGGTTTGATCGAAATACCGCCGGTGTCGAACACCACGCCTTTGCCGACCAACGCAAATGGGGCTTCGTCGCCACCACCGCGCCATTCCATCACCACCACCTTCGAAGGGCTGCGCGAGCCTTGGCCGACGCAGAGCAGCGTTCGCATGCCCAATTTTTCCAGCTCTGGCTCTTCGAGGACCTGAACTTTGAGCCCTATGTCCGACAACGCGACCAAACGGTTGGCAAACTCTGTTGTGGTCAGGACATTGGCTGGCTCATTGGTGAGATCACGTGTAAAAACGACGCCTTCGGCGACGGATTTCATATCGTTATACGCCTCAGAAACGTCATCTACTTTCGTAACCAAAACGGTTGCCGCCTTCGGCGGATCCTGATCGCCCGTCTTATGAGCGTTGAAGCTGTAGCTGCGCAGGGCTATTCCCTGAGCGATATCAGCGGCTTTTGGATGCGCGCCTGCCAGAACGCTCAAACTGCGTTTGCCGCGGGCTTTCGCCAACGCGGCGCCTGCTTTGCGAGCCTCGGTGGCAGAGGCCTTGCGCGGCAGTTTCAACACCAAGATCTGATCGGCTGCCATGCCCATCGGATGGTTCAGTGTCACCACTTGGCCAATTTTCAGATCATCGAATCCATCGGCGTCGACCACCCGTTGAATCGCACCGCGTGTGATCCGGTTGACCCGGCGAGCCGATGGATCCAGCCCCCCGCTTTCGGTTACGATCACCGCGACGGACCCGGTCAAAGTGGACAGATCATTCAAGGCGAGTTCGTTAATAGTCAAGTCGATTAGGGCAGACATCCATATTCTCCGAGAAGCAAAGCTTTGCCTAGCTTAGGCCTGCCTTAGAGAGATGACCAGATTAGAGTTTTCCCAGGCACATTAATCGTCTAGTGTTGTTGAAAAGAGGCAAGAAAAGAGATCAGAGCCCCGGGAGATGCTGGCACGTTTTGACCGATATGTGCTCGGACAGTTGATGGTCGTTTTCGGCTTCTTCTCGTTCGTGATCGTGATGATCTATTGGGTCAACCGCGCAATCACGTTGTTTGACCAATTGGTTGGTGACGGGCAATCGACCCGTGTCTTCCTTGAATTTGCGCTGCTAATCGTACCATTTATATTGTTCATCATCTTGCCGGTGTCGGCCTTTGCGGCCGCGGTCAACGTGGCAAACCGGTTGTCGAGTGAAAGCGAAATGGTGATTTTGCGCTCGTCTGGGGTATCGGCGTTTCGATTGGCAAGGCCTGCGTTGGTGTTTGGCTTAATTGTTTGCATGATTATGGTGTTCTTGGTGAACGTTCTGGTTCCAGTCAGCCGCACCCAATTGGCATTGCGCGAGGCCGAGGTGTCCAAAGACGTTACGGCGCAGTTTTTTGAAGCGGGTCGTTTTATGAACCCTGCAGAAGGTGTCATGTTATTTATCAGCAACATCACGCCATCAGGTGTTTTGGAACGTGTCATGGTCTCGGATGCACGTGTGCCAGAAAACCGTGTAATTTACACTTCAGAACAAGCCTTGTTGCTAAAGACCGACACTGGACCGCGCTTGGTGATGATCACAGGTATGTCGCAGCAATTGAACGAGGATAACACGTTGTCGGTTCTCGATTTCAAAGAGGTGGCCTTTAATCTGAGCGATCTGACCGAAGCAAGTCCAACTGTCGTTCGCGATTTGCGTGCGATCCCGACCCTCATTTTGCTAGAGGCCGAACCAAGCGTTCTGGCGGCTCTGGGGTTTAGCCGAGCGCGTTTTTTGCACGAAGCCCATACGCGATTTTCGAAACCGTTAACCGGGCTGTTCACAGCTTTGATCGGATTTGCCGCATTGTTGGTCGGAGCGTTCAGCCGGTTTGGGTTCTGGCAACAGGTCGCTGCGGCTGTTGCCCTGTTGATCGTCATCCAAATGAGCAACAACTGGTCTGAGAACATCGCACAGGCAAATGCCGCTGCGTGGCCCTTGTTATATGTGCCAGTGGGCCTGGGATTGGTGTTTACCCTGGGGCTGTTGTTGGCGTCCGACAGGGTGTTGTTTGCACGTTTCAAGCGGCGTAAAGAGGCGCGCCGGATCGTCGGCGAAGGTGCCACATGACACTGCAGTGGTACTTCGCCAGGCGCTTCCTGATTACCTTTGGCTTTGTGGCGTTGATCGTTGCCGGCTTGATCTGGATGACAGATATGGTCGAACAGCTGCGACGCTATTCTTCCACAGATGTGGGGTTTGGCCGAGCCGCGGGACTGGCGGCTTTGAACGCGCCAAAGAACGTCTACCAGGTTCTGCCAATCCTAACGATTATCGCCACAGTGACGTTGTTCTTACGCATGGCGCGGACATCGGAACTGGTGATCACCCGTGCGGCTGGACGGTCTGCGCTTCGCATTTTGGGCGCACCCGTTCTTGTGATGGGTTGTCTTGGCGGTATCGCGGTGACGATCTTCAACCCCATGGTGGCCGCAACATCGGTGCGGTATGACGCGATTTCCAACGCATTGCGAGGGGGCAGCGGCAATGTGTTGTCGATCAGCGCAGAAGGATTATGGTTGCGCCAGGCCGCCCGTAATGGTCAGGTTGTGATCTACGCCAAGAGTAGCAACCTTGAAGGGACTGTTCTAGGAGACGTGACTTTTCTTGGTTTCGGTGACGGCGCACAGCCAATTTACCGGCTGGAAGCACACAGTGCCGAGCTGTTGCCGGGCATGTGGGAATTGACCGCTGCCAAAAAATGGATCTTTGACAGCGACCTGGTTCCCGAGGCCACAGCGCAGACCTTTGAGACCTATGCGCTTCGGACTGATCTGACCATCGATCAGATCCGCGACAGTTTTGGCCTGCCGTCCAGTGTTGCATTTTGGGACCTGCCAGAGTTCATCGCCCGACTGGAACGTGCGGGTTTTGCGGCCCGTCAGCACCGGGTCTGGTACCATATGGAACTGGCGAGCCCACTCTTTTTGGTCTCGATGGTGCTCATTGGTGCCGGTTTTACCATGCGCCACACTCGTTTTGGTAAAACTGGGTTGATGGTTCTTCTGGCGATCCTTATGGGATTTGCCATGTTCTTTTTAAAGACTTTCGCGCAAGTGTTAGGCGATACGGGGAAAATTCCGGTCATACTTGCAGCATGGACGCCTCCGATTGCGGGTGTGCTGTTGTCTTTGGGGCTTTTGCTGCATACCGAGGACGGCTGATGCAGCAACTGAAGAGACTCTCTATTGCGATTTTACTGTGTAGTGTCGGCTTGCTACAAACCGCTCTCGCGCAGGCCCGGCCTGAGGTCACCGCGGACACCAGCGACGCAACATTGATTGCAGACCGCGTGATTGCTCAGCCTGACGGCATTCTGGTCGCAGAGGGTAATGTCGAGGTTTTGCACAAAGGCCAGATCCTGCGTGCAAAGCGTATTGAATATGACGACGCCACCGGCAAAATGCAGCTGGACGGGCCAATCGTCATCACCGACGGTCCAAACACCGTTATTTTGGCAGACTCAGCCGAACTTACAGACGAGTTTCGCAATGGCCTGATGCGGTCGGCCCGAATGGTGATCGACCAAAAACTCCAGATTGCCGCCGCCGAAATAAACCGAGTGAACGATCGCTACACCCAGTTGCACCGGGCGGTTGCATCCAGCTGTACGGTTTGCGCCAGTTCGCCAACCCCATTGTGGCAAGTGAGGTCCAAGCGGGTCATTCATGACAAGCAAGAACGCCAGCTTTATTTCGAGAACGCCACAGTCCAGATTGGCTCTGTTCCGGTGCTCTACACGCCATTGCTGCGGCTGCCTGATCCAAGCTTACATCGCGCGACTGGGATTTTGACTCCGAAACTCCGGTTCACAAGTACCATCGGAACCGGTGTTCAAATTCCGTATTTTTGGGTGATCAACGACAGCTCCGACCTTACTGTCACGCCCTATCTGACCACGGGCAGCGCTGCGACGGTGGAGCTGGTCTACCGCAAAGCCTTTCGTGGCGGAGAGCTCCAGATCAGCTCGGCGGTCACGCAAGATGATGTGATGCCAGAAACTCGAGGCTTTTTCAGGGCGCGGGGCCGATTTGATATGCCTCGGGATTTCGTCTTGAACTTCAGCCTAGGCCGCGTGTCGGATGCGGGATATTCGCGCGATTACGCAATTGAGAACAGTTCGACAAAAGACAGCAGCCTGTCAGTCAGTCGGTACCGCCGCGATCAATTGATCGATACCTCACTTACTTATAACGCACCCTATTTTGTGTCTTCTGGCGAAACTTCAGAAGCGCGGATCGTCGGTGCGACCGAAGTTACTCAAAGGTTTACGCCTGCCGGTATCGGCGGCACAGGCGAAATCGGGCTATCGGCTTTTGGTCAGGTGCGAGACTTCACCAATAGCGGGATTTTGCGAGATCAGCCACGTGTTTTGGCAGATCTGAGTTGGGAGCGTGGTTGGTTGATCCCTGGCGGCCTTGTCGGACAGGTGCGCACGGAGCTAAGCACAGATTTGTATGCCTCGGGCGGAAACGCTCAAACGGGGCAGCGAAAGAGCCGCGTCAATCCACCGCTGGTTGGTGCACAGCTGCGGTGGCCTTTGGCGATGCGGTCGGCCCGTGCGGTGCATTTCGTTGAGCCGGTGGTCCAACTGGTGTGGTCTGAAGAAGATTCACGCACCGATCCCAACTTGGACTCTTTGCTGATCGAGCTGGACGAAACCAACCTTTTCGCGCTCAACCGGTTCTCGGGCCGTGACCGTACGGAACAGGGCCTGCGCGCCAATCTGGGTGTGAGCTGGTCTCAGGCGTCCCATCAGGGCTGGTCGACCGGCGTCTCAATTGGCAGAATTATAAGCAACACGCCGCATCCTGATGCGGCCCCATCTTCTGGTATTTCGACGCGACTGAGCGACTGGCTCACGACGGTTCGGCTGGAGCTGACCAATGGACTGAATTTGATCAATCGCGCGCAGATCCAAGATGACCTAGCCGTTCGTAAAAACGCCTTGGAGCTGGCATGGGACTCCGCGAGGTGGAACATTGGCGGCACATATACTTGGCTGCGCGCGGATAAGGCAGTCGGCCGCCCGAAAGAGGCCAACGAATTGGTTGTTGGTTCGAGCTATCGCTTCCGCAATAATTGGAATGCAAATTTCAACTGGCAATATGATTTGTCCGCCCGAAGCAGCCGCAGCGCGGGTATCGGCATGCGATACAAGGCCGATTGCGCCTCTGCGAGCTTCACGTTATCGCGTCAATTCACGTCGGCAACCAACCTTCGACCCACAACAGATTTTGGGTTCCAGTTCTCGCTTGACCGGTTTGGCACCAACCCATCAGCCAGCGGTAATTCCTATGGCTGTCAAAGCTAGGTGACGAAGGGCTCACAAATGAGTATGTACAGTTCTATGACACGTCTTTTCCTTCTTCTGGGTGCCTTGTTTCTTGCAAGTGCTACATCTGCCCAAAACATGTTCGCGCCTGTCATCACGATCAATGGGGGCGTGGTTACGCAGTACGAGCTGGACCAACGGATTGCGTTTCTGCGCGTCTTGCGCGCCCCTGGCGATTTGACAAAAGCGGCTGAGGAGGCGTTGATCAACGAACGGGTCCAGGTCATTGCCGCAAAACGCGCAGGGATATCGGTCTCCAAAGAAGAACTGTCCGAAGGTCTGAAAGAGTTCGCGGCCCGGGCCAATTTAGAGGTCGAGCCGTTCGTGAACGTCATTGGTGACGCGGGTGTTTCGCCGGAAACGTTCCGTGACTTCGTCGAAAATGGTTTGCTTTGGCGCAAGTTCGTGCGTGAGCGCTTTGCAGCACGCACCACCGTGACGGAAGCCGAAATCGACCGTGAGCTGGCGTCACAAGACACCCAAACCGGGGCGCGCGTGTCTCTGTCTGAAATCGTGCTGCCTGCCGATCCTGCACGGATCGCGGACTCCACGGCGCTCGCCGCTCAACTGAAAGCCACGATTCGAACCCGCGACCAGTTTGCCCAAGCAGCGGCGCGCTTTTCGATGTCGCCATCACGTATGCAAGGCGGCCGGATTGGCACGCTCGATTTGAATGAATTGCCCGCGCAGCTTATTCCGATCTTGCTGACCCTTCGTCCGGGCGAACTGTCCGAGCCTGTGCCAGTGGGCGAGAACGCAATCGCAGTGTTCCAATTGCGGGACCTGACCGAATTGCCAGCGCGCCCATCCGGCGATCTGACGGTAGACTATCTTCAATACGCCATTCCCGGTGGCAACACCCCCCAAGCCAAGGCCGAAGCCCGTCAGGTGCTGGCAAACGTTCAAAGCTGCGATGACTTTTACCCAATCGTCCGCGGCGTCCAAGAAGAGCGTCTGAGCCGGATATCCCAAACCTTACGTCAGGTTCCATCGCATATCGCACTCACGCTGGCCAAACTGGACAAGAACGAAGCCTCGACAGAGTTGACGGCAAATGACGGCCAAACCTTGCTTTTGACCATGTTGTGCAGCCGCACCCCTGTCCTGGATGAAAATGCCCGCGAGACGGCCCGTTTGGCAGTGTTCAACAACCGTCTGACGTCATTGGCTGATGGGTATCTCGAAGCGCTAAAGGCCGATGCCATCGTGCGTCGTCCATAGTATTGGCCCTTACGCGGCATGATCTCCGGTTCAAACGCATTGCAGCGGCGCTCCTTGCCCATTGTCGTCACATGCGGCGAGCCATCAGGTGTTGGCCCGGAAATAGCGGGCATGATGTGGCGTGACCTTGGATCTGACCTGCCTTTTTTTTTACTGGGTGATCCCGATCACCTGTCGGCAGACCTGCCGATCTCGCGGATAGATCATCCGTCTGAAGTTCTGGCTGCTGCAAAGACGGGGCTGCCGGTGTTGTCCCATCCATTTGCAGCGCCAGCCGTGCCGGGGCGTCCCGCCGCGCAGAACGCTCAAGGCGTGATTGATGTGATCGAGCGCGCCGTGGATTTGGTGCAGACTGGCCAAGCAGCAGCACTCACCACCATGCCGATCCACAAAAAAGCACTGCAGGACGGTGCAGGATTTGCGTTCCCCGGTCATACTGAATTTCTGGCGCATCTCGCTGGTGTTGAGGATGTGGTGATGATGCTGGTCTGCGACGCGCTGCGGGTGGTTCCGGTGACCATCCATATCGCACTGGCTGAGGTACCTCGTACCCTAACACCTGCGCTATTGGACACCACGATCCGTATCACCCATCAAGCCCTCATTCGCGACTTTGGTCTCATGGCGCCGCGCCTGATTGTTGCGGGCTTGAACCCTCATGCGGGCGAGGCCGGGGCCATGGGGACGGAGGATCGAGACATGATCGCGCCAATGGTGCGTAACCTTGCCAAGGAAGGTGTGCTGATCAAAGGGCCGGCCTCGGCGGACACGATGTTCCATGCCAGCGCCCGCGAAGAATATGATGCGGCGATTTGTATGTACCACGACCAAGCGCTTATCCCGATCAAGACCATCGACTTTGCCGGCGGTGTTAATGTTACTCTTGGGTTGCCTTTTGTGCGCACCTCTCCGGATCATGGCACCGCATTTGATATTGCGGGGCTCGGCAAAGCTGACCCGACCAGCAGTCTGGCCGCGCTTCGCATGGCCGCATCAATGGTTGCAACAAGGGCCTCCAATGGCACAGATTGACACGCTTCCCGCATTGCGCGACGTGATTGCCACCCATCGCCTGAGTGCGAAAAAAGCCTTGGGTCAGAACTTTTTGCTCGATTTAAACCTGACCTCCCGAATTGCGCGGATTGCGGGCGATCTGCGTGGGTCTGACATACTGGAAATTGGACCGGGGCCCGGTGGGCTTACCCGAGGATTGCTTGCCGCCGGGGCGCGGCGGGTGCTGGCAGTGGAAAAAGACGCGCGGTGTTTGCCTGCTTTGGCCGAGATCGCGGCGGCTTATCCAGATCGCTTGCGCGTGATCAACGCAGACGCATTAGAGCTCGACCCATCGGCATATTTAACGCCACCGATCCGCATTTGCGCCAATCTGCCCTACAATATCGGCACCGAACTCTTGGTCCGCTGGCTGACTCCGAAAACGTGGCCGCCTGCGTGGTCGTCTCTGACTTTGATGTTCCAAAAAGAGGTCGCTGAACGTATCGTCGCAACGCCCAATAGCAAGGCTTACGGCCGCCTGGCGCTGTTGGCTCAGTGGCGCTGTGAGGCACGCATCGAGATGTTGCTGTCGCCCCGGGCCTTCACTCCGCCGCCCAAAGTCTCCTCAGCAGTGGTCCATCTGACCGCTTTGCCAAAGCCTCGTTTTCCGGCCGATCCGAAAGTTTTAAACCGCCTGGTCGCGGCCGCCTTCAATCAACGCCGCAAGATGCTGCGTGCGTCTTTGAAACCAATAAGGCCAGATATCGAAGATGTGTTGAACAGCGTTAATATTGAGCCGACCCGACGCGCTGAAACAGTAACGCTGCAAGAATTCTGCGCGCTGGCTCGTGCTGTTGCCTAGGTGTTTAGTCCCATTGTATGGTGGTCAACAGACCTGCAGCCTTGAAAAGGAAGCGCTATGGGACTAAACAACTAGCTTGTTTTGTTGCCCGGTGGTGCGCGGAGCGGGGACGTGAACTCCTCGTTGACATCGTCAAGCATGGGAAGGGTCTTCTGACGCCGCTCAATCTCCTCCAGGCCCATCTCACAGGTCGTCGCGCAGGATGAATTTGTGGCTGTTGGTGCATTTGCCGTGGTGATCCAATCTTCGCAATGGCTGGACCGGTCGTACATCATAGCTTTACGCCTTGCTGCCCAGTGAACCGTTAAATCAGTTCCCGACCTGCCGGGCAAAGGTCAGCATCGGTCTGTGTACCATAGGCAGAGCCAGCTATCTCGAACTGGCCCTGTTCATCTGCGTTCGAGGTTTGCAGTTTGGGAACGGCCGCCTCAACACAGGCCGCTTCGTGGGTCGGGAGTCCCTTGCTCATGTAATCCGGCTGTTCCGCGACCGTTTTCTTCCAAAGCGGGCCCGGTTTTCTGAGAGCCCGTTACAGACGCGCTTTTGGTATCCCTGTGTCGGTTCTGCTGCGTAATGCAATTTGGTGTGTGAGCCACATCTGTCCGCAGATCGGCCCCAATCAATTCAATATGCGCTCCCGGTCGACGGCGACCGGAACTTTCGCTGTCCACTTGGCATAGTCCCCGGAGGTTGCTTTTTGATACAAATCCTCAAGTGCTCCGATCGGATCGCTCGTGTGATGGTCGATTCTTAAGGTCAGCGGCGGTGCCTCTGGTTTCAGTACCAGCAGCGCAGCAGACAAGAGACCGCGATAGTCGCCACCCTCCAGGGTCGCTGCGCGCAATGTTAACAGTAAACGTTCCTCAAAAGAGCCGCTCGCAGATGTGAATCCTCTGACCATCGCGTCAAGCACATCGATCCTTGTCAGCATGTTGCCTGATACGATCCCGTTTGTGAACGCTCGACTGCCTTTTTCGGATTCATTCGATCCGCCGGTAAACGCACCGGCTCGACCGGTCAGATCAAGCGCGGCCAGCTGACGATATGCACGACCACTGTCTGCGGCTGTGATGCTCTCGACCGCTTCGGCAGCGCTGTTCCCATTGCGCATCGCGATCAGGACATCTTCGCCCCAGAATGTTGAAGGCGCTGCTCCCTGGCTGGCAGACATTCCAGCGGCAAGATCGCCGCGCAGAACCCAGCCGCCGACACAAAGGCTGCCAGTGGCTGCGGCGCCACCAATGGCGCCACTATCTGGATCGCGTGCAAGAACCGAAAATGTCATGTCATCCCTTGATTGGTCTCTTCGTATTTATCATGATAAATTGACCCATGCAATTTATCATGATAAATTTACCTCCAGAACGTTAACTAGGAGAACTCAAATGATGCTAATATCGTGGACCCGCAAGGGCCTTTTGGCAGCTGCTGGCGCGTTCCTCGTTGCGAGCGGATCCCTCGCACCGTTGGTCGCACAGACACCACCCGGCGTTTTGATCGTCGGCCAGATCGCCGAACCGAAATCGCTCGACCCAGCGGCTGTCACCGCAGTGAACGATTTCCGAATCTTGGTGAATGTTTACGAAGGATTGACCCGCTACAAATCAGGCACACTGGAAGTCGAGCCTGCCCTCGCCACCGGCTGGACCATCAGTGAGGACGGCACCGAGTACACCTTTACATTGCGCGACGGCGTGACGTTCCACGATGGCACGCCGTTTAATGCCGCGGCGGTGAAATTCAACTTCGACCGCATGCTTGATGAGAGTCACCCCTATCACGACACTGGACCCTTCCCGCTGTCATTCTTTTTTAGCGCTGTACAATCGACTGACTTGGTCGACGAGATGACAGTAAAATTCACGCTCAATGCACCTTACGCGCCGTTTCTTTCAAACCTGGCCTATCCCACCGGTCTGATCGTTTCGCCCGCTGCGGTCGCAGCAAACGGTATGGAGTTCGGGCGCAATCCGGTTGGCACCGGACCATTTCAGTTTGGCGAGTGGCGCGCCAATGAAGCCGTCGTGATCGAACGCAACGATGGGTATTGGGGCGATGCCGCCGCAACACAGGCTGTCGTGTTCCGCCCGATTACGGATTCCAACACGCGTGTGGCAGAGATGCTTGCGGGTGGTATCGACCTTATGGTCGAGGTTCCACCAACGTCGCTTGGCCAGTTTTCCGGGGATGATTTCAGCATCGCCGAGCAGGCAGGTCCCCACGTCTGGTTCTTGATTCTGAATGCAAAGGAAGGTCCGTTTGCCGACAAACGTGTACGTCAGGCTGCAAACTATGCAATCAACAAGGAAGCGATTGTGAATGATGTTCTGGAGGGCACCGCAACGGTGGCCGCAGGGCCAACACCTCCTGCCTTCGCCTGGGCGTACAATGAAAGCCTTGATCCCTATCCTTATGATCCTGAGAAAGCCAGATCCCTGATTTCTGAAGCCGGTGTGGAGGGCGCAGAGTTGACATTCTACGTCACCGAAGGCGGTTCGGGCATGCTGGATCCGGTGCCTATGGGTACGGCAATTCAGGCCGATCTAGAAGCCGTCGGTTTTGACGTTAAAATCGAGACCTACGAATGGAACACATTCCTTGGCGAGGTGAATCCGGGGCTTGAGGGCAAGGCAGACATGGCCGAGATGGCTTGGATGACCAATGACCCCGATACACTGCCCTATCTGGCCCTGCGCTCCGCCGCCTGGCCCGAAGACGGTGGGTTCAATTCTGGCTATTATGCCAACGAGGCCGTTGATAAACTCCTTGAGGCTGCTCGCACGGCGACTGATCAAGACGAGCGTGCACGGCTCTACCGCGAAATGCAGGCAATCGTTCAAGACGACGCGCCTTGGGTGTTTGTCGCAAACTGGAAACAGAATGCTGTGACCAACGACAGGGTAGAAAACTTCGGTCTGGAGCCTTCCTTCCTGTTGAATCTCCAAGGCGTTGCGAAAAACTGACCTGAAACTCACCGGGGCCGGTACCGCCGGCTCCGGGACTTCGAGGACGCCGGTAAATGGGCAGCTATATCCTAAAACGCCTGATTTCGGCCATCCCAGTGCTTTTGGGTATTACGATCATTGTCTTTTTGATCATGTCGCTGATTCCCGGCGACCCGGCAACGGCGATACTCGGTTCCTACGCCACGCCTGAAAATGTGGAAAAACTGAACCGCGACCTGGGCCTCGACAAGCCGATCGTCCAGCGATACTTCATCTGGCTTGGCAATATGCTGACGGGTGATTTCGGGCGGTCGTTTTCGCTGAACCGTCCCGTAATCGACGAAGTGCTAGAGAGGTTCAACGCGACGTTGATCCTTGCCGGTACCAGCTTTGTGCTTTGCGCGATGTTTGGCATTCTGGCGGGCGTGGTTTCAGCGGCTCGCCAATACGGCTGGGCGGACAAAGCAATCACTTTCACCGTGCTGATTGGTATATCAGTGCCTTCCTTCTTTCTGGGCATGATGATGATCCTTCTGTTTGCTGTAAATCTGCGCTGGTTGCCGGTGAGCGGTATGTACGCGATTTACGGAGGCGGCGATCTTCCCGATCTGATCAGTCACCTGATTATGCCAGCGCTGGCTCTGGCGGCGGTTGCCACGGGCGTCATCGCTCGGTTGTCGCGATCGGCCATGCTGGAGGTGCTGCGACAGGATTTCATCCGCACCGCGCGCGCCAAAGGCGTGCCGGAACATCGGGTCATTATGGGTCACGCGCTTCGCGCTGCCCTGGTGTCTATCATCCCCGTTTTGGGAATTCAGGCGGGATTTGTTTTGTCAGGAGCGGTCTACATCGAAATCGTCTTTCAGTGGCCAGGGGTCGGCAGAATGTTGGTAGATGCGATTCTCAAACGCGATCTTTTACTGGTGCAAGGCGGCGTGGTATGCGTGGCGGCCTGTTACGTATTGTTCAATATCGCAGTGGACGTGGCGCAGAGCCTGCTCGATCCAAGGATCAAGACGTGAGCCGTTTTCTGAAGCTTCTTTTTCGCAACCGTATGGCGGCCATGGGCGCACTGGTTCTGACCGCAATCCTGATTTTGGTGCTGATTGCTCCGCTTTTGCCCTTAACCGATCCCAACGTGACAGCCACGGCCGATCGTTTTAAAAGGCCCTTCACCGACGGCCACATTCTGGGGACAGATCACCTTGGCCGCGACCTGCTCAGCCGCCTTTTGCACGGGACCCGGCTCAGCCTTGCCGTTGGTGTTGCTGCCGCGCTCATTGCCGCCATGATCGGGTCCGCAATAGGCATCGTTGCGGGGTACTTTGGTGGGCGTACCGACAACGTCATCATGCGCGGCGTGGATATGCTGATGGCCTTTCCATACATTCTGCTGGCGCTTGCAATTGTTGCCGTTTTGGGGCCTGGCCTGATGAATGCGCTAATCGCCGTTGCCGCAGTGAACGTGCCGTTTTTTGCACGCAACATCCGCGGCATCACCGTGGGCCTTGCAGGCCGCGAATTCATCGACGCCGCACGACTTTCTGGTATGGGTCATACTAGGATTATTCTGACAGAGCTTCTGCCCAATGTACTCCCGGTCATCATTATCGCGATGTCCACCACGGTCGGTTGGATGATTTTGGAAACCGCCGGGCTCAGTTTCCTCGGCCTTGGTTCGCAACCTCCACAAGCCGACCTGGGCTCGATGCTTGGCGAAGCGCGTTCAGCCCTTATTTCCCATCCCCACACATCGGTCATTCCTGGGGTCATGATTTTCCTCATTGTCATGTCGATCAATCTTCTTGGTGACGGCGTGCGTGACGCACTCGATCCACGCTTGAGGTCGGGCGCTCTTTCACGGCCCCGTGCGACAACATTGGTTGAAAGGGCAGGCGATATTCCGGCGGCGACGGACGATCTGTTGGCGAT
Source organism: Dinoroseobacter sp. (assembly GCA_042096155.1). GTDB lineage: Bacteria > Pseudomonadota > Alphaproteobacteria > Rhodobacterales > Rhodobacteraceae > Dinoroseobacter. The sequence continues at coordinate 27,108 of JBELMC010000006.1, read as the reverse complement.
TCAAAACCTTGAAACCCAGTTTCACGTCGATAAACGCATTTACCGTGCCGTTGGCGGTGTAACCTTGGCTGTCCGCGCTGGTGAATGTCTGGGCATAATCGGTGAAAGCGGATCAGGCAAATCTGTCACAGCTCTTTCGGTCATGGGGCTGGTCGCTTCGCCGCCCGGCGTCATCACTGCTGGCACGGTGCGGTTCCGGGGTGAGACCCTGCTCGACGCACCCTATGAGTCGCTTCGTAGAAAGCGTGGCGACAAAGTCGCTTATATATTCCAGGATCCGCTCTCGACGTTGCACCCTCTCTACCGGATTGGGCGTCAGTTGGCAGAAGCGATACAATCGCATCACAAAATTTCGAATAGGGATGCCCGGAGTCGCGCGATACAGTTGCTGAACGACGTGCGTATCCCCAATGCTGAGGCGCGCTTCGACAACTTCCCTCACGAAATGTCAGGCGGTATGCGCCAACGGGTCGGTATTGCCATGGCGCTCGCCAATGACCCCGATGTGATCATTGCCGACGAACCAACCACTGCACTTGATGTCACCGTTCAGGCTCAGATCCTGACCCTTCTGGACGATCTCAGACGAGAACGCGGACTGGCAATTCTCTTCATCACCCATGATTTTGGTATAGTAGCCCAGCTTTGTGACCGGGTCGCTGTGATGTATGCTGGCCGTATTGTGGAAGAAGGGCTGACGGCCCATGTGCTCAACGCACCGGCCCACCCCTATACCAAGCGCCTGATCGCGTGTGTGCCTGAGCTGGGCGGCGGGCGGCGCAGACTGTCGGCAATTCCCGGCCTGCCGCCGATGGTAGACAATCTGCCAAAGGGATGCGCCTTTGCCCCACGTTGCGACAAAGCGCAAGATGTCTGCCGGGCACAGGACATCACTCTCCACGCAGCTGGGTCTGGCGCTGTTCGCTGCCTTTATCCGGAGACGGCTGTCTGATGTCGGCGCTCAAAGTCAGGAACCTTGCGAAGACTTTCCCGCTTAAGAAGCCAATATTTGGCTCCTCGCCACCGGGCGTTCGCGCAGTGCGGGCCACGAGTTTCGAGGTGCAATCGGGCGAAACGCTGGGGGTGGTTGGCGAATCCGGGTGCGGCAAGTCCACACTGGCGCGGATGCTGGTGGGCCTTCTGGAGCCAACCGAAGGCACGATCGAGATCGAAGGTAAAGCGCTGGATAACGCCAGACCCGCCGAGTTTGGAAAATTGATTCAGTATGTGTTTCAGGACCCAAGCAGTGCGCTCAACCCACGCAAGACAATTCGGCAGGTGATGGAAGCCCCGCTGAAACAGCTGCACGGAATGCCAAAGCCGGAGCGGGACAGGCGCATCTCTGAGATATTCAGTTCGGTCAATCTGCGTGAAGAATTTCTGCACCGCTATCCGCATGAATTCTCGGGCGGTCAGGCGCAAAGGATCGGCATTGCGCGCGCTCTGGCAGCTGATCCGCAGATAATTATCCTGGACGAGCCGGTCTCGGCGCTGGATGTCTCTGTGCAGGCGCAGGTTTTGAATTTGTTGGCAGACCTCAAGGCGCAGTTCGGCCTCACATATTTGTTCATCTCACATGATCTGGCTGTCGTCGAAGCCGTCAGCGATCGCATCGCTGTGCTTTATTTCGGCTCTATCGTTGAAATCGGCAAGGCCGAGAAGATCTTTGCCAACCCTCGTCATCCCTATACAAAACTGCTCGCCGAAAGCGCGCCGATTGTTGGGCGTCCACTGACAGCGCCTGAACAGATACGGTCAGAACTTCCCGATCCCCTGAATCCGCCGACCGGGTGTGCATTCGCAGGGCGTTGCCCACATGCGACCGATCTTTGTCGGACAGCCTCCCCTTCGTTGCATGTCATTGGAGAAGACCAACGTGCCGCCTGCCATCACCCGCTCAATGACTGAGGCCAAGCTAAGCCGCCCGGTGCAGGTCGCCGAGGCGATCAAGGATTGGGTTGTCGAACAGAATCTGCAGTCTGGAGACCGCCTGCCTGGGGAAGCGGAGATGATTCAACGCTTTGCAATGTCCAAAGGAACAATCCGCGAGGCGATGCGCATTCTCGAAGCGCAGGGACTCATCAAGACCCGCACAGGTCCCAACGGCGGGAGTTTTGTGCATGAAGTCAGCCGCCAGCGTGCTAAGGCGCTTCTTGGAAATTATTTCTATTTCAAAAATCTGACCATTGGCGACATATACCAGCTCAGGCTTACGCTGGAACCCGAACTCGCTGCATCGCTGGCAGGAAAACTCTCTGAAGCCGTTCTGCAACAGTTGGCAGAAAACATCTCGGAGTATTCTGAGCCCTCAACCACACTCGCAGAAGAACGACAGCAGCACGTCGCATTTTTGCGCTTTCACGCAATCTTGGCCGATCAGGCGGACAACCCTCTCCTCGGGTTTGTCATAGATTTCATGGTTAATCTTTTAAGTGACCTGACTGTCTATCGCCGTCTCTATTCGCCGCCCAACATTGAACTGTGGAAACAGGGTCGCGACCACCAGCAACGTCTTGTCAAAGCGCTTCGCGATGGTGACAGCGAGAAGGCGCGATCGATCATGTCAGACCACATGAACACGGCGTGGAGGCTTATGCGCGAACAGGAGACCGAGATGGAAAGCCGGTTTATTTCAGAGTAAGTGTCTCGACCGCGCTCATCTTCAGTTTTTTACCAATACATGCGCAAAACCCCCTATTCGCGATCTAACGGCGATGTCCGGTCAGGCACTGTGTATCCCGTTTCTGGAATTTTGGACCAGATTGCGCCCGGCGCTGAGAGAGGGTCTGGCTCATCTGGTTGTTGTGATGATGCGTCGGATTTGCGGTGAAGCAAGCGTCGCTGTTTGATGGTTTTTCGTTTGATGGTTTTTCGGTGTTGCAAGACGATCCGGCCGCATCCGAAGCAGAGATTGGCCGGAGCGATGGTTTGCAGAATCTCGTCAGAGCTTCGATGTGCTGTCTGCTGATCTTCGATGAGAAAAAGATCAAAGATGTTGAAACGACATCCTCGATCACCTCGCCTACGGCCGCAACAAAGTGCCCATCGAAGTTCTGAAGGCACACTGGTGTTGGGTCCTTTATCTGCCACCATACGTGTCTGGTCTGAACCTGATTGAACTGACATTTTGCAAACTCAAAGTGCATCTTCGACGGATCGGTGGCCGATTTGACGCTGCGCAATGCCGAACAACGAAAAGCGGCGGGATTTTTCCGCGACCCTCACAAGGCGCAACAAACACGGCAATCCTCGCGCCAGTCCGATCAAAGTTTTTGGAAGCGCTACAAAGCATTTGGCGCGGCAGCTGAGACCTATTGTTCGTAAACATTCGACTGCAAAGTCATATGTGACACATCTGTTTGTGCCCGGTGCAGATCGTATCAGCGCCGAGGTGCAACATAGATCGAGCACCTGGTTTTTGACCGGCTTGGCGAGATCATCGGTAAAGTGGCACAGTTGCTTCGAGCGCCCCTTTTCCGTTTTGCCGTGGGCCAGACCACACAATCCGTTTTGGATGTTATGGCGAAAGATTTATTGTTTGGCGCAAATCACCGGAGCTCCGCTCGAACACCAAGATCTGGTTTTTGGACACCACAGCGATCCAATCCGGACCAAAGGTCACCGCGTCAGCGGTCACGCCCACGGGCAAATCAAGGGTCTCGGGCAACACCATGGTCCCAGATGTCGGGAAGCGGATGACAAGCAGGGTGAAGATCGCTATCAATCCGCCGATCATCGTGAGGGTCAATGTCGTGACCAGCACCTTCAGAAACCTTAGATTGCTCTCGCTGACAGGCCCTTGATCCATGTCGCCCTCGTCCCATACGTTGCTGACGGTTGTTTTGTCCCAAGACGCGCCGTCGCGTCTTGATAAGGCACTGGCTCGTGATGTGCCAGATGACGCGTGTTTGTCCCGCTCTCGTCTGGCCAAACTGATCGAGGCTGGGGCCGTGCGCCGCGCAGGCAAAGTTCTGACCGCCAAGACCAAAGTCGCGCCCAGCGATGAGATCACCATCGCATTGGCAGCACCCCAAGACACTGGTGTGCTGGCCGAGGATATCGCGCTGGATATTCTGTACGAGGATGCCGAGTTGATCGTGGTCAATAAGCCTGCGGGCATGGTCGTCCACCCCGCGCCGGGTCAATGGAGCGGAACGCTGGTCAACGCATTGATGCATCACGCTGGCGACAGCCTGTCGGGTATTGGTGGCGAGAAGCGCCCCGGCATCGTTCACCGGATCGACAAGGATACGTCCGGCGTGCTGGTGGTTGCCAAATCCGATGCCGCTCATACGGGCCTTTCGGTGCAGTTTGCCGAACACAGCGCCACGCGCGAATATATCGCCTATGTCCACGGCGTTCCGGATGCCTCCGATCCCCGCCTTGCGGCGGTCCCCGGCGTCTCGTTTGAGCCGGGAAATATTTTGTGTATCCGCGCCCATATTGGGCGGCACCGGGGCGACCGTCAGAAAATGGCGGTGCTGTCGCCGGGCGCTTCGGGCGCACGCCATGCGGTCACCCGGGCCCGTATAGAGGCACAGTTTGGCACCCCTGCGGTGCTGGCACGGGTGACCTGTTGGCTGGAAACTGGGCGGACTCATCAGATCCGTGTCCATATGGCCAAGGTCGGGCACGCGCTGGTTGGTGATCAGACCTACGGGATGGGCCGAAAAGTGTCTTCAAAGGCACTTGGTGCGGCGGCGGCAGAGGCCGCGCGCCATTTTCCGCGCCAGGCCTTGCATGCCGCAAGCCTTGGGTTCGTGCATCCTATCACCGGCAAGCCGATGTGCTTTCGGTCACGGCTGCCCGATGATCTCGTAACGCTGGACCGGACGTTGGAAAGGTTGGTCTAAAGCACATCGCGGGCAATCGGTCTCAGATCCAATGGCTTTGATGTCGTTACGCTGTGTGAATTAAAGAAAAGATCGCAGACTTTGCCGATAGGGCGCGACGGATAGATCGACCATCCTGCAAACCCAAAGTCGAGTCAGCGTTAAAGCACTTTAAATCTTTTTCATCGAACAAGACTTGAAACGCCTAGAGCCCAATCTTAATTCGATTAACATATAAGCTCCTGAACAAAGCGAAAGGAGCCGTAAAGGGGGCAGAACGATCTCTAATTATGCAAACCTACCCGCGCCGACGCCTGAGGGTGGCCTGAACCGCTATTTGCAGGAAATCCGCCGTTTCCCAATGCTCGAGCCGGAACAAGAATACATGCTGGCCAAACGTTGGATCGAAGAACAAGACACCGATGCGGCCCATCAGATGGTGACCTCTCACCTGCGTCTGGCGGCGAAAATCGCGATGGGGTATCGCGGCTACGGTCTGCCACAAGCCGAGGTGATTTCAGAGGCCAATGTCGGCCTCATGCAGGCGGTGAAACGCTTTGACCCTGAGAAGGGCTTTCGATTGTCGACCTATGCGATGTGGTGGATCCGCGCCTCTATCCAAGAGTTCATATTGCGCTCTTGGAGCCTTGTAAAACTGGGCACAACCAGCGCGCAAAAGAAGCTGTTCTTCAATCTTCGCAAAGCCAAAAACCGGATCGGCGCATTGGAAGACGGCGACCTGCGACCTGAAAACGTAGCACGCATCGCCAATGATCTGAGTGTGACCGAAGAAGAGGTCATCAACATGAACCGCCGGATGTCGGGAGCGGACGCGTCACTAAACGCGATGGTCGGCGGCGACGGTGAAGGGGCAACCGAATGGCAGGACTGGCTGGAAGATGAAGACGCCGATACCGCCAATGATTTCGCCGAAAAGGACGAAATGCAGGTGCGCCGGGATCTGTTGGCCGCAGCGATGAATGTGCTGAACGATCGTGAAAAGGATATCCTGACACAGCGGCGCTTGCTGGATCAGCCGGTGACACTGGAAGATCTGTCGGGGCAATATAACGTCAGCCGCGAACGGATACGGCAAATCGAAGTGCGGGCTTTCGAAAAGCTGCAAAAGCGCATGCGCGATCTGGCATCTGACAAAGGCTTGGTCGACGCGTAATTCCCTTACGCGTACAGACCCTTGCCGCCCCTCCGCTTGGGATGTGCTGCGCAATGACCGGATTTTGCGAAGCCGCGCCGTTCAATCCTGGCCCGTTTTCCAAAAGCCGAATCGCACCATACACTCCGGGTCCTAGACACCGGACCTGGCGTTGTTCCGGCATCAATAAATATATTCTGCAGTCGATGCCTTTTGGCACGGCGGTGGGTGAAGGCGCAGCTTGCCTCGTGTCATTGGCCTTGAGCCGTGCTATCCCAGCGGTGAAGTGGTGGTCGGCGCAAGCGGCGCCAATGCCCAGTAAGGAGCCTTTTTCGATGCAAGACGATAACAAAGTCACCGGCCGGATCACCGGCGAGCAATTCGAGCCCAGTGTGCCCGACACGATGGGTTGGCGGTTGGTCTATATGGTGCTGATAGCGGTGATGATGAGCCTGAGCCAGACGATTTTGACCGCCGTAACAGTCATTCAATTCGTCATCATGATATTGTCACGCGGGACCCCAAACGCCCGTTTGGGCGATTTTGGTACCGATCTTGGCATCTGGATGGCCAAGGCGGCACGCTATCAAACGGCAGCCAGCCCGGTCAAACCGTGGCCGTGGACCGATCTGGACTAACGCGTCCGTGCGCGCGTGATCGCGCTGACGTGATCCGCCGCCCACCCGCACAATCTTGTGGGTTACACTCCCCCTGCTTCCATGGCCTCAAGCTCGTCAATAAAGCCTGAGATCATCGACAGGCCCTTGTCCCAGAACTTTGGGTCGCTGGCATCTAGACCAAACGGTGACAGCAGGTCTGAATGATGTTTGGACCCGCCTGCTTTGAGCATATCGAAATATTTGGTTTGGAACTCCGGGTCGCCCTCGGCATAGACCGCGTAGAGCGCATTCACCAAGCCGTCACCGAACGCATAGGCATAGACGTAGAACGGCGAGTGAACGAAGTGCGGGATATAGGCCCAGAAGGTCTCATAGCCCGGCATATATTCGAACACCGGCCCCAGACTTTCAGCTTGGACCGACATCCACAGGGCGTTGATGTCCTCTGGGGTCAGTTCGCCATTCTGGCGCGCATCATGCAGTTTGCATTCGAAATCATAAAACGCGATTTGGCGCACGACCGTGTTGATCATGTCTTCGACCTTACCCGCCAGCAGGGTCTTTTTTGCCTCAGCCGTGGTTGCAGTGTCCAACATTTGGCGGAATGTGAGCATTTCACCAAAAACAGATGCGGTTTCGGCCAGCGTTAAGGGCGTTGAGGACAACAATTCACCTTGGCCTGCCGCCAAGACCTGGTGGACGCCATGGCCCAGCTCGTGGGCCAGTGTCATCACGTCGCGCGGTTTGCCCAGATAATTCAGCATCACGTAAGGATGGGCGTCGGCGACGGTGGGATGGGCGAACGCTCCGGGTGCTTTGCCGGGTTTGACACCGGCATCGATCCAACCTTTGTCAAAGAAGGGCTCCGCCAACCGGGCCATTTCGGGGGAAAACCCGGCATAGGCGTCCAGCACCGTTTTGCGCGCCTCATCCCAATCGACCAGTCGATCCTCGGCCATGGGCAGGGGGGCGTTGCGGTCCCAGATTTGCAGCTTGTCCAACCCCAACCACTTGGCTTTCAGGGCATAATAGCGATGCGACAACTGCGGATAGGCGGCAACAACGGCGTTCCGCAGGGCCTCAACCACCGCGGATTCAACATGATTGGACAGGTGTCTTGCGGCTTGGGGGCTGGGCAGGCCACGCCAGCGATCCTCGATCTGCTTTTCTTTGGCCAGCGTGTTGTGCACCCGTGCGAAGATCTTGACGTTGTCGGTGAAAATTTTGGCAAGCGCTTCTGCGCCCGCTTGACGGGTGGCGCGGTCTTGCTCGGACAGCTTGTTCAGGGTCGCCTCGATGCCCATTGCCTCTCCGCCGACAGTGAATTCCAACCCGGCGATGGTTTCATCGAACAAACGGTTCCATGCCGCAGAGCCCACTGTCGACTGATCGTGTAGAAATTTTTCCAGCTCATCGGACAGCTGATAAGGTTTCATCGCGCGCAGCCGTTCGAAAACCGGTTTATAGCGGGCCAGCGCCTTGTTGGCTGCGAAATGCGCATCAAGCGTGGCATCGTCGACGCGGTTCAGCTCTAGGGTGAAAAACACCAGCGGTGTGGTGTGGCTGGTGATCTTGTCCTGGGCATCGGCCATGAATTTTGCGCGCTCAGCGTCGGTGGTTTGCTGGTAGTAGCGCAAGCCCGCAAACGACATGATCCGACCGCTGATGCTGTTGATTTTCTCGTATCGCAGCACGCAATTGAGCATTTCGTCGGCATCCAGATCGACCAGTTTGCCTTCGTAATCCGCTGCAAAACTGGTGCAGGCGGTTTCCAACCAGTCCCAGTCGCGCTTGAGCTCAGGCGCATCTGCGCTGGGGTACAGATCGCTGAGATCCCAATTGGGCAAATGGCCCAATGGCTCGCCAGCTGTATCGGTTTGGGCGTCCCGCACAGGGCTGGGAAGGGTGAAATTCAACATATGCTCAACCGCCTTTCATGTCACGTTGTTCACAAGATAGGTGCGCTGCGCGCAAAGGGGTAGGGACAAATGGCAAAACACCGGACGGGTCACGGTCTGTCCGGAGGGCTCTGACGGACACGAATCATTGGGCTAGAGCAGGCCGCGCAAGGTTGCCAGTGTATCTGCCTCTGATGCGGGCTTGTCGCGACGCCAGCGAACCATGCGCGGAAAGCGCAGTGCAATGCCCGATTTATGGCGTGGGCTTTCATTGATGCCCTCAAAGGCGATTTCGAACACCAATTCGCCGGGGACGGACCGGACCGGTCCAAAGCGCTGCGTGGTGTTTTTCTTCACCCAAGCGGTGATCTGTTTGAATTCGGCATCGGTCAGTCCGGAATAGGCCTTCGTCACGGGCACCAATGTGCCTTCATGCCAGACCGCAAATGTGTAGTCCGTGAACAAGGTCGCCCGGCGCCCATGTCCAGCTTGGGCATAGATCATCACTGCATCAAAGCTCAGTGGATCGACCTTCCATTTCCACATATCGCCCCTCTTGCGACCGGTCTGATAAGGCGCGCTGAGCCGTTTGAGCATCAGCCCCTCGGCATGGGCCGCGCGGCTGGTTTCCCGGGCTTCTGACACGCTCTGCCAGTCGGTGAATGGCAGCGGTGCCGACATCCGAATGGGCGCTGTCTCGGGCAGATTTGCCAGCAAACCGTCGAGCTTGGCACGCCGCGTGATCAGGGGGTGTTCGCGGATGTCTAAACCATTTTCCTCCAACAAATCATAGGCCAGCAGGATGACAGGGGCCTCAGACAGCAGCTTTTTTGGCACTGTTTTGCGTCCGATCCGCTTTTGCAGCGCGTTAAACGGCAAGGGCGCGCGTGCGGCACTGTCCCAAGCGATCAGCTCGCCATCCAGTACGGTGCCATCGGGTAGAAAGTCGACCAGTTGCGCCAGCTCGGGGAAACGATCGGTCATCAGCTCTTCGCCGCGCGACCAGACGAAATGTTGACCGGCCCGCAGAATCACCTGGCCACGAATGCCGTCCCATTTCCACTCCGCCTGCCACGCCTCCGGGGGGCCCAGGGTCTCTGGCGGGGATTCCAATCCATAGGCCAGATAAAACGGATAGGGTTTGGACAGGTCCGCCTCGGGGTTGGGGGCAAGCACCAGCGTCTCGAAGCTGATTGTATCCGGCGACCAATTTCCCATCAGGCGGTGGGCGAGCGCGGCTTCTGGGACCGAGGTTGCTTTAGAAAGCGCTTTGGTCATCAATTTCTGACTCACTCCGACACGAAATCCGCCGGTTATCAGCTTGTTGAATACAAAGCGTTCGGTTCGATCCAGTTGGTCCCAGGCCGCTAAGATCACCTGTTTGCGGTCTGGCTCTTGCAGCGTAGACAGGTTGCGCAGGGTCTCAATCCACGCGGTCAGGCTGCGGTTTGAACTGCGCGAGGGTGGCGGCAGCACCAGCGTGATGGTTTCAGCCAGATCGCCGACAATGGGGTAGGCCTCCTCAAACAACCAAAGGGGAATGTTGGCCTGCTCGGCCGCCCATGCGCGCAAATGGGTCGTGTTCACCCCGCGTTTGGGGCGGCGCCCAGACAGGATCGCGATGGTCCAAAGCTTGTCATCATCGGGGGCTTGGCGGAAATATGCGGCCAGTGCTGCAACTTTGACACTGGTTTTCTGGCTTTGATCCAGCGCGTTAAACAATTGGACAAAGCGTTTCATATCAGCGGCCTAGATATGAGCTGGGCGGTCTGGGCCCGCGCCAAGGTCAAAGGTTCGAGCAGGCTCATCCGTCGTCCTGCTCGGTCTCGTCGCGGTAATCTGTTTCCACGATTTGGGCATCATATCCTTGATCCTCCAACCATTTGCGGAAGATTGAGGTATAGCCATGTGTGACAAAGACCCGCTCTGCCCCGGTGGCCGCGATGGCGCTGTTCAGCCCCCACCAATCGGCGTGGTCGCTCATGACAAAGCCCCGGTCCATCGCGCGCCTGCGCCGGATCCCGCGCACCTGCATCCACCCCGACGCAAAGCCTGTCGCATGGGGGCCGAACCGCTTGGCCCAGGCCGACCCCAGCGCAGAGGGCGGCGCGATCACCAATGCGCCCGGATAGGCCGACAGGTCCAGATCCGGGGTCACTGCAACGGTGTCAGGCACAGCCACCCCCATATCCCGCAGAACGGCATTGGTCGCCTCGACTGCCCCGTGGCACAAGATGGGGGAATTGCCCGGTGAAACAGCACAGATGAGCCGTTGCGCTTTTCCAAGTGCATAGGCCCCCAGCAGCGACACCCGCCCCTCATTTCGATTTTCGGCCCACCAGGTGTCAATCTCGGCAGCGACCTGAGGCTGCTCGGGCCATCGAAACACCGGCAACCCAAAGGTGGATTCAGTGACAAACGCATGGCATTTCACGGGCTCAAAGGGTTCGGACAAACCGTCCGTTTCGGTCTTATAATCTCCAGAGGCGACCCAAATCTCGCCTTTGTGCGCGACTCGGATTTGGGCTGATCCTGGCAAATGACCTGCGGGATGAAATGACACCCGAACCCCGTTGAGCTCACGGACCTCACCAAAGGCGACAGTGTCGACGTCAATCGCACCCAGGCGGTGGCGCAGGACAGCCGCCGTTTGTGGCGTTGCCAGATAGGCCCCCATGCCGGGGCGTGCATGATCTGAGTGGGCATGGGTGATCAGTGCGCGGTCCACCGGCTGCCACGGATCGATATAAAAATCACCTGCTTGGCAATACATGCCGCGCGCGGTGTGTTTGAGAAGACCATCCATCAGACGAACATTGCCACGCACCCGCCGCCGCCGCCAGAGAAACTGACCCATGCGCTTGTGGGACACTTGCATAGATATGCAGAGTGAGTGATCGTGACCAAAATTGACATGAAAGGAGGCGAATAAATGACCGATCTGCGCACCAAAATGGCCCGAGGCGATATGCTGGCAGGCACATTTCTCAAGACCCCCGCTTTTGAGATGATCGAGGTGCTGGCAATGTCTGGTTTGGATTTTTTATGTCTTGATGCCGAGCATGCGGCGTTCGACCGGGCGCGAATGGATGCGTGTCTCGCGGTTGCGCGAGCCTTGGATTTTCCGGTCCTCGTACGAGTGCCCAGCAGCCAACCCCAGGATATTCTGCAGGCTCTTGATGCGGGGGCGGTCGGGGTTGTGGTGCCCCATGTCTTGGACCGCGAAACCGCGGAAGCCATTGCCAGGGCCAGCCGGTTTGGCCGTGGCGGGCGCGGCTATGCTGGTTCGACGCGCTGGGCGGGCTTTGCCACGCGTTCGATGCCGGATCTGTTGGCAAAATCGGTGCGCGAGACCATTGTCATTGCACAGATTGAGGATATTGAAGGTGTAGAGAACAGCGATGCGATCGCCGCCGTCGAGGGAATCGACGGATTGTTCCTCGGTCCAGCGGATCTGTCTGTGGCTTACGGCAAAGACCATCAAACCAGTGACGAACTGATCGCGGCCATTGAGCACGTGGCGATTGCCGCGAAAGCCCATTCGAAGACCTATGCCACGTTTGTCCCCGATGCCGAGAAGGCAGCGCATTGGCAGCGATATGGGGTGTCAATGTTCTTTGTCGCTTCCGAGCACACATGGATGCTGACCGGCGCGCGCGCAGTTGCGGATGGGGTGCATGCCATAAAAGCCGATTAAGCTCAGAGATGGCGCTGCGGTGGCAATCGCGTTGTATTTGGTCAAGTTTTCCGGCAGCTTTGTAACATGATCGCACTTCTTTCCCCGTCTGAATTCGACGCTGCTGTACCCGAGCTGAGTGATATTTTACACGCCTGTGTCGCGCAGGGGGCCAGTGTCAACTTTGTCTGGCCGTTTGGTCTCAACCAGGCTGAGGCGTACTGGCGCACCAAGGTGCAACTGCCGCATGAACAGGGGCTACGGTTGGTTTTTGTTGCGCGTCTTGGCGGTCGGATCTGCGCGACCGTACAGCTTGACCTGGATACACCGCCGAATCAGCCGCACCGTGCAGACGTGGCGAAACTGTTGGTTCACCCAGAGGCTCGGCGGCGGGGGCTGGCCCGCAAGTTGTTATCGGTGTTGGAATTTGAGGCTTTGGCGCGCGGGCGTCACCTGCTGACTTTGGATACCGTGCCAACCGATGTTGCGTTTTCGCTCTATCGAACGACCGGGTATCAAGTGGCAGGCGAGATTCCAGGATTTGCGCTCTCGCCAGATGGTCAAAGCAAAGACGCGACATGCTATCTATATAAGGAGATGGGCCAATGAATGTGCTGATCAGCGGGATGAGTTTGTCGCTTTTGGCGGGGGTCATCATTGCCGCGCAGGCGCCGATCTATGCGCGGATTTCGCTTGGTTTGGGCAGTCCGCTTCAAACCACCTTATTGGCATTTTCTACGGCGGTGTGCGTGTTGGTTGTCATGATGCTGGTCACCCGCACCGCCTGGCCGAAGTTTGAGGCAATCGGCGCTTTGCCGGTTTGGGTTTGGATGGGCGGTGTGCTTGGGATTTGCGTTGTATTGCTGTCTATCGCGGCGGTGCCAAAGCTGGGCCATGCGGGCTATATTGCGGCAATGATTTGCGGCCAATTGGTGGCCTCTTTGGCGTTCGATCGCTGGGGGGCGTTTGGGTTGGTTGAACGCGGTATCGGTTGGCAGGGTGTTCTGGGGGCTGTGTTGATCGCCTCCGGGGCCGCTTTGATGGTGTTTCGACCTTGACTGGCGCCAGCGAGCTGATGCCGACTTGAGGCTTGCAGTGTGCTGTTTGTGCGACAACCAAGGAAAGCGACGCCGCAATCTCTTGCGGCGCCAGTTTTGATACGGCGTCAGCTGTCGTGCTTGTGGTGCGCGTGTCCTGACTGATGTGGCGGCCGCTCCAAGTCTACGGGGATCTGAAACGTGATCTCGCCTGCGCGCATGAAAATCAGCGTGACCTCGATCCTATCGCCCTGCTGCCAAGGCTGATCGAGGCCCATGAACATGACATGATCGCCACCTCGGGCCAAGGCGTGGCTGCCATTGGCGGGAATATCAAAGCCGTCGTCGACTTTGCCCATGGTCATCACACCATCGGCATCGATGCTGTGGGTGTGAAGTTCGACCCGAAGGGCCGCATCCGAGCGGGCTGCGATCAGCCGATCCTTCAGGTTCGCAGTGTTTTCAATCGTGAAAAAGGCGGCTCCGGCTTTGGCGACGGGCGAACTGACCCGTGCATAGGCGTCTGAGATTTTCAGCGCGCCCAGCTGAAGGGCCTTGGGTTGGTGGTTGTGGGTCATTTCACCGGCGGTTGCGTCCCATGGCAAGACTGCGATCGCGGCGGCGCATAGGGTCATTTTGAACGACATGAGAAATCCTCCATCCGTCGTTGGGCGTGTATTTTGGACACTTGCGGGTGGGGTCAGGCCGCGTTTGGTGGACTGCGGGCCTTTTTCGACACATCGGCGTGTCCGTCCCAGACCAGCATCTGTGGCGCGAAGCGCAGGGCCGTCAGGCGGCGGTGATCGGGCCGCAGCTCTGCTGTGTCGGGCAATGGTGCCGCTTGTGCAGTGAGACACTCCGGACAGGTTTCCATCGGGGCGACCGGCTCGCCGCGGGTGTTGATCATCAGCATTTTCGGGCCGGATCCCGTACAGATCACCAGATCACGGGTGCCGGCCATGATACCTTGCGCTGATGCCGTGGCATAGGCCGAGGCCAGCAACGACAAGATCAAAAAGAACACGAACCGCTTATGCATTGTGCCGATATACACCGAAGCTGAAATCGGGGTAAATCCCGGTTTGGCGGGTAATTAGACGCTGGCAAAGCCGCGCGACAAAGCGCGCCAGCCAATCAGCGTCAGCACCACAGCGCCGATAGCGGCGATATAGAAGGGGGCCGTCAGCGCCTCGGGGCGGGGCAGCGTTGTTTCGGCCAATCGGACGATCAGGCCGGATGCGATCAGGCCCAGTGGCATCATCCCCCAGACCAGTAGCCGATACAGGCTGTTCACCCGCCCCAGCAGCGCATCCGGAATTATACGCTGGCGGTAGCTGACCGAGACGGTATTCCAGATGAGACCTGAAAACTGGAATAAGACCAACAGTATCGTCAGGCTGAATGGACCCTGTGCGCGCGCAATTCCGAAAAACGCGATGGGTGTGATGGCAAGCATGACTTGTGCGGTAAGGGTTGGGCCGAGGGCAGCGATGATTCTCGGAGCGCACATCCCCCCAAGGATCCCACCGACTGCGGCGCCGGACAGGATCAGCCCGTAAGTGGGTGCGCCGACGGAAAAGTTTTCCTGGACATGCAGCACAAGAGCGATGGCTTTGATTTGGAACAACAGGTTCCAAACCCCCGTGATCAGTGCGAGCGTTTTCAGCAGCGGCGAGGCTGCCAAAAAGCGGTAGCCTTCGCGCAGCTCAGCCCGCCAGTCTCGGGTCTGGCGCGCGGCTGGGCGAAAACAGCCGGTCAGACCTGCGACCAGCCATAAAGCGGCCAGATAGGCGACAGCGTTCAGCGCGAAGGGCAAAGGTAGGCTGGTCGCGATAAGAAACGCCCCAAGCGCTGGTCCGATCAGGGCGTTGCCGACCAGCTCGACGCTCCACATACGCCCATTGGCGTGTTCCAGGTGCTGTTTGTCGACGATTGAGGGCAGGATGGTTTGAGCCGCATTGTCGCGAAACACTTCGGCCAGGCCGACCAATGTGGCGCAGCCGAGCAAGATCACAAATACCAAGGGGTTGACACGCCGTGCGCCGGGGCTTCGGCCAGCGGCAACGCGATCCACAGCACATAAGCGATAATTGCAAACGCAAGGCCACGCAGAAGGTCTATGGCAAGGATCAGGCGGCGACGGTCGACGCGGTCTGTGACGATGCCCGCTGGCAGCGCACAAATCGCCCAAGGCAGACGCAGTGCGACGGGCATCATTGCCACCAGCAGCGGGTCTCTGGTCAACAGGCTTGCGACCCAGGCCCAAGCCACAATTGCAATTCCGTCCGCAAGATTTGTCGCGCCGGATGCCAGGATAAAGCGGCTAAAAGTGGTCGGCGAGCGCGTCAAGTCATCAGCGTGGTACAACAAGACTGTGGAGCAAGCGCAAAACGGACGCCACAAAGCAGAAAGCCCCGCGCAGGCGGAGCTTTGTATCAATACCGCAACGCGGTTAAGCGGTTGCGTTGGCTTTCGCGATTTGTTTTTTGATCTTCAAGGCTTTGTCAGACAGCTCGGTATCTTTGGCTTTTGCCAGAAACGCATCAAGACCACCCCGGTGATCGACTGTCCGCAGCGCGGCCGCAGAAATCTTCAGCTTGAACCCGCGGCCCAGCGTTTCCGACAGCAAGGTCACGTCGTTCAGGTTTGGCAAGAATCGGCGGCGGGTCCGATTTTTTGCGTGGCTGACATTGTTACCTGTCATGACACCTTTCGAGGTCAATTCACAGCGGCGCGACATCGGCTCGCTCCTATCTTTGTATGGCCCCAAGGGGATGGGGCGTGGAACATCTAGAAATTGGGCCACGATGGGTCCAAATGTGCTGAGGTCGTCAGCTATCGCGAAGTGAATAGGGCGTCAAGGGGGCGCGGTTCGGCTTTGGGGATGACCTCGCCTCGTAGAGAACGTAAACAAAGGCATGACCCGCAGATTGCCCAAAGAAACCGAGCTGTACCAACCCGTCAAAACATTTCTAGAGCAGCAGGGCTATATCGTTAAGGGCGAGATCGGACAAGCGGATGTGGTTGCGGTGCGCGGTGATGATCCACCCGTGATCATCGAGCTGAAGACGCGATTCTGTTTGGCGTTGTTTCATCAGGCCATAGATCGCCTGGGTCTGAGCGATGTTGTCTATATCGCAGTGCCACGTCAGTCCGGGCGGGCGTTTCAAAAGGCTTTGGCTGCCAATATCAAGCTTGCGCGTCGCTTGGGGATCGGTGTTCTCAGCGTGCGGTTGAGCGATGGCGCGGTCGAGGCCCATAGTGATCCGGGCCCCTATGAACCACGGGTGCGCCCGGCCAAGCGCGCTGGGTTGCTGCGCGAGTTTTCGCGCCGCGAAGGTGATCCGAATTTGGGCGGCACCCGCGGGCAAGTGATGACGGTGTACCGCCAGGATGCGCTGAAAATTGCCGATTATCTCGCCACGAACGGCGCCAGCAAAGGGTCCGTTGTCGCCAAAGGCACGGGCGTTGCGCGGGCCACCGCGATGATGGCGGCCGATCACTATGGCTGGTTTGAGCGGGTCGAAAAAGGCGTCTATCAGTTGACGCCGAAAGGTGTAAAGCGGCCGACCTAGACCTTGGCGCGTTGTTCGCGCACCATCGTATAAAGCCCGGCACACAGCACCACAGCGCTGCCGATCCAAGTCAACAGATCTGGGCGTTCGCCGAAGAAAACGACGCCAAAACTGATGCCAAACACCAGCCGCGTGTAGCGAAAAGGCGTGACCACCGACACCTCGCCCGTCCGCATCGCCTGGGTCAGTGCCGCATAGGCACCGACGCCCACCAGCGTGCCCAAGGCCACGCAGGTCAGGCCTGCTGCACTGGGCATCGCAAGATTGGCTTGCCACAGAGCGAGACCCGCGCCGGTGGGGATCATCACTAAAAATCCGTAAAGCCCAAGCTGTGCGCCGCCCAGCGATTTTGGCGCGGCGCGGGTGCCCAGGTCGCGGCCCGCAAAGCCCAGCATCCCCAGTACCGCAAACAGGCTGGCCAATGTGAACGCGTCAAGGCCGGGACGCAAGATCACCAGGACACCCGCCAGCCCGAGCCAAATCGCGGCCCAACGGCGCCATCCGACTTTTTCACCAAACATAAGGGCTGCGCCTGCGACGACGACCAACGGTGTGGCTTGCAAGATCGCGGTGGTGGCCGACAGGGTGCCGTAGGCCAGGGAAAGGGTGAAAAACAACCGTCCTAAAATCTCGGCGGCAGATTTTGCAACAATCGCGCGGTGCAGCGCGTCGCGGGGAAACAGAGCTTGGCGTTGGCGCGCCACAAGGCTGGCGAAGATCACGGCGCCTCCGGTGCCAAACAGCATCAAGATTAGCCCCACGGACAGCCCGCGAGCCGCGGCGGATTTCAAGAACATATCCTCCACCGCGAAGCCCGCCATTGCGAGGATCATAAACAGGCTGCCTTTGATATTAGGGGACATGTGGTCTTTCTGTGCGGTTGTAGCTGTGGGTCAGGTGGTGACTGGATGGGCCTGGCCGGTGTAATCTTGGACGTTGCAGCGGCCAAATTTAGCCGTCGAGCGCCTTTAGGACTAGGCTGGCGGCGGCTGTGGGGGCAGTCTGACCCATGGCCACTTCGTGGCCTAACATGTCAAGACGCGCCCGAAGGACCGGATCAGCATTGAGCCGCGCGAGCAGCCCCTCGTGGACCTCAGTTTCAAACCATGTGCGGGCCTGGGTGGCGCGGGCCTTGTCCCAAAAGCCATGGGCTTTGCGCCAGTTTGCAAGGGTCTGCATTGTTTCCCACGCGGTGTCGAGCCCGTCGTTTTGCAGCGCCGATACCATCAATGCTTTGGGAAAGCCGTCGGGGTCCTCAGGGCGTTTGCGCAGCAAGCGCAGCGCCCCGGCGTAATCGGCGCAGGTCCGGGTGGCGGCGGGCCTCAGATCCCCATCCGCCTTGTTGACCAAAATAATATCCGCACTTTCCATGATGCCACGCTTGACGCCTTGCAGCTCGTCGCCGCCAGCGGGCGCCATCAGCAAGATGAAAAGGTCAGACATTTGCGCCACAAGAGTTTCCGATTGCCCGACGCCGACGGTCTCGATCACGATAACGTCAAAGCCTGCCGCCTCGCACAGGGCCACTGCCTCGCGGGAGCGGCGCGCCACACCGCCCAGATGGGTCTGGCTGGGCGACGGACGAATAAAGGCATTCGGATCCCGGCTCAGGCGTTCCATCCGGGTTTTGTCGCCCAGGATCGACCCGCCCGTCCGGGCGCTGGACGGATCGACAGCCAGCACAGCCACGCGCAGGTTTTGAGCTGTCAGAAGCCGACCGAAGCTTTCTATGAACGTGGATTTGCCGACACCCGGAGTGCCCGACAGGCCAATACGTAGGGCCTGATTGCCGCCAGCAACCAGATCAAGCAAAGCTGTCGCGTGTTCGCGATCTGCGGCGCGACTGCTTTCAGCCAAAGTGATGGCGCGGGCCAACGCGCGGCGCTCACCAGCTTGGATGCGGGCCGCCATATCGGCGAGATGGGGCAAGGGACGGGGCAGGGCGGTCTCTTTCGTCATCAAGCGCACAGCGCGGCGCGAATTTCGGTCCTGTTGTCTTGCCTTGAACGCGTGCTTATTGTCCAGCGTGGTGATGGGAAGATGGTCGGCACATGGGGTAGAGATGACGCACTGGCGCGACCGGAAACGGTTCAGGGTTACAATATTGGCAACGCTGGTCGGGCTTTGCAGTAGCTTTGGTTGGGGTGTCATGGCGCAAGAGCACGCTGCATTTGACATCTCGCTTCTGGGCGTGCGCGCCGCGACGCTAAGCATCGCGGGCATCACCGAGCGCGGATATTACGCGGCAAGTGGCCAATTGCGCAGCATCGGGATTGCGCGAGCCGTGGCAAAGGTGCAGTTCGATGCGCAGGTGCGCGGCCGCGTGCGTGGCGGCCGGTTCCAACCTCAGGCCTACTCAGAACGCGCTGCGACCAATGCGGGTGTGTCTGCGGGATCGGTGCGCTATGTCGGGCGCACGCCGCAAGAAAAGGTTTATGACCCACCGCGTGCCGTGGATCAAAACGCTGTCGCGGCGCGCACTCAAAGTGGAACAGTCGACCCAATGACAGTGATATTCGCGGTGCTGCGCGATCAACCCCGCGAGTCGCTCTGCGCGCTGTCGTATCAGGTCTATGACGGGGCGCGGCGTTCGCAGGTGACGCTGACCCAACCCAGCGCAGAGGACAGGCGGGGCCGGTTGAGCTGTCAGGGCGAATACCTCCGGGTGGCCGGATTTTCGCAAGCAGCAATGGCCGAGCGGCAAAGCTTCCCCTTCGAAATCACCTATCAGCGCCAGCCCAGCGGGATCTACCAAGTCGCGTTGATCACCACACCCACGACCTTTGGTCGCGCCACGTTCAGGCGTCGCTGAGCCATGGATATTGCATTTAACCTGATCGGAGAATTGCTGTGGGTGGTGGTTGCGCCGCAAAACTGGATTGTTGCCGGTGTGGTCTTCAGCGCGCTGGCCCGTTGGCGGCATCGGCTTCGTGCCGCCCGTGCTTGGCTCAGCGCGACCGCCGTATTGGTGTTGAGCTTGAGTGCGCTGCCGATCGGCGATTGGGCAATGGGGCCGCTTGAAGGGCGCTACCCTCCAAACCCGGATTTGACCGACATTGCGGGGGTGATTGTGTTGGGCGGCGCTGAGGATGCCAAAGCGACGCTGCGTCATGATCAAGTGCATTTGAACCGCCACAGCGAACGGCTGATCCAGACCGTTGCATTGGCGCGGCAGCTGGTTGATGTGCCAGTGGTTTACACCGGCGGCAGCGGTGCTTTGCGCGACCTCGGGCGCAAGACCACCCAAGCGCAGGTCGCGGCGCAGTTTTTTGCGGAAATGGGGCTCGACATGTCCCGTGTGATACTGGAGCCTGATGCGCGCAACACGTCTGAAAATGCGCGACGGTCAGCCGCTTTGGTGGATGAAACACAACGCTGGGTTTTGATCACCTCGGCCTTTCATATGCCCCGCGCCGTGGCCAGTTTCGAGCGCGCTGGCTGGACCGATCTTGTACCTTACCCCGTTGATTTTAATGCACGACCGACACGTTTTATTTGGGATTTTGTGCGCCAGTTGGATTTTCTGACCGTTGCGCTGCGCGAATATATGGGCCAGCTTGCTTATTGGGCCGCGGGCCGGTGAGCCTGCCAATCGAAGCCGTTTTGAGCGATGTGATTGCAGCGGTGCGCGATCATGGGCTGTGCGTTCTCGAAGCGCCGCCGGGGGCGGGCAAAACCACATTGGTGCCATTGGCCTTGCGCGCTGCATGTCGCGGCCGGATCATCATGTTGGAGCCGCGCCGCGTCGCGGCCCGGGCGAGCGCGGAACGGATGGCATCGTTGCTCGGTGAGGCGGTTGGCGATACCGTTGGCTATCGGATCCGTGGCGAGGCCAAGGTCGGCAAAACAACTCAGATCGAGGTGGTGACCGAAGGGGTGCTCACGCGATGGTTGCAGGCGGATCCAGAGCTGCCGGGGATTGCGGCGCTGATCTTCGACGAGTTCCACGAACGCTCCTTGACCAGCGATTTGGGATTGGCGCTGGCGCTCGAAGCGCGTGGCGCATTGCGACCCGATTTGGCGTTGATCGTGATGTCGGCAACGTTAGATGCAGCGCCAGTGGCGGCCTTGATGGGGGGCGCACCGGTTGTCACCTCGGACGGTCGGGCGTTTCCGGTCGATACGGTTTGGCTGGATCGGCCACGTCAGAGGCAATCTGATTTCATAAAAGATATCAGTAATTTGATTGTGAATGCGATGCACGCACACGCGGGGGGATGCTTGGTGTTTCTGCCCGGTGCGCGTGAAATCCAAAGGGTTGCGGCCCAGCTTGCAGGGCAGATCGACGCGGATATTCAGCCCCTGTTTGGGGCGATGGCTGTGGATGCGCAAAGGGCTGCGATTGCGCCAGGTGGGGCGTGCCGCAAGTTGGTTTTGGCGACTGCAATTGCCGAAACGTCGCTGACGATTCCAGATATTCGGATTGTTGTAGATGGCGGAAAAGCGCGGCGGGCGCGGTATGATCCGGGCTCTGGGATGACCCGTTTGGTCACTGAAAAAGTCAGCCGCGCTGAAGCAGACCAACGCCGCGGACGCGCTGGCCGCGTGGCCAAAGGCGTGTGTTATCGGCTGTGGAGCAAGGGCGAAGAAGGCGCGCTGCCACAAGATCCACCGCCCGAGATTGCGAGCGCCGATTTGGCCGGTCTGGCCCTGGAATTGGCGGTATGGGGGGCGGAACCCGACACGCTGTCATTTTTGACACCGCCGCCAGAAGGCGCCATCCGCGAGGCACGTGACTTGCTGGTTGCGCTTGGGGCAGTGCATGCCGACGGGCGGATTTCAGAGCATGGGCGGGCGTTGGCCGGACTGCCGCTTCACCCGCGATTGGGCCATATGTTGGTGCGGGCTGGCAAGGACGCGGCAGATGTTGCGGCAATTTTGTCCTCAGCGCCAATGCAGCTCAAGGAGGTTGGCTTGTCGGCACGGCTGTCTGCATTGGCCGTTGAGCCGCAGGCCTTGCGGGGCCCGGTTGCGGCCATTCGGGCCGAGGCGACGCGATTGGCCCGGTTTGTGGCGCGCAAACCGAAGATGTCGCTGGGCGAGATGCTGGCTCTGGCTTATCCCGATCGGATCGGTTTGCGGCGCCCAGGGGATGATCCGCGCTGGATTTTGTCCGGCGGCAAAGGCGCAAAAATGGCACCTAGCGACGCGCTGGCGAGCGCGCGTTTGTTGGTGGCGGCAGATTTAGACGGTGATGCCCGTGAGGCAAAAATTCGGTTGGCCGCGCCAATTTCCGAGGCGGAGTTGCGGGATCTATATGCACAATTAGTCAAAAATGTGCATATTTGTACATGGGATAAACGCGCCCGGCGGGTGGTGGCGCGCCTGCAAGAGCGGTTCGGGGCCCTGGTGTTATCCGATCAGGTGTGGCGCGATGTTGACACAGCCACCGTCGCGCGCGCTGCACTGGACGGTGTGCGCGCGCTTGGATTGCCAAACACAAAGGCCAGCGAATTGTTTTTGGCACGGGTGCGCGCGGTCGGTATCGAAGGGTTTTCCGATGCAGCACTTCTGGCCGATCTCGAGGATTGGCTTTTGCCCTATTTCACCGGCGTGAAAACAGCCGCTGACATCGCAAGGTTCGACCCGTTGCCGGCATTGCAGGCACGTTTGTCATGGCCGGATTTGCAGCGCGTCGAGCGCGAAGCGCCGGCGCATTTTATCACCCCGCTGGGCCACAAGGTTGCGATTGATTATGCCAGCGATCCGCCTGCAATCTCGGTGCGGCTGCAAGAGCTGTTTGGCTTGCATGATCATCCGAGCATCCTGCGCGGGACAGTGGCCCTAAAGCTGACATTGCTGTCGCCTGCGCGCAAACCGATCGCTGTCACCAGTGATTTGCCGGGGTTTTGGGCCGGGTCTTATGCGGATGTGTGCAAAGACATGCGCGGGCGATACCCCAAGCATCCCTGGCCTGAAGATCCGCGTGCGGCCGATCCCACATTGCGGGCCAAGCGGCGCGGGTAGCGATGCCACCAGCAGGCCTTTTGAGGCGCGACAACGCGGCGATCGGTTGGTGATACCTGGTGCTGTTTGCAGCCATACAGGGCCCCCGAGGGCGGTGTTTATTTTTTCAGACACCAGCGCATGATCGCTTTTTGGGCGTGGAGACGGTTCTCGGCTTCGTCGAAGATGACCGAATGGGGGCCGTCCATGACCTCAGTTGTGGCTTCTTCATCGCGATGCGCAGGCAAGCAGTGCATGAACAATGCGTCCTCTTTGGCATGGGCCATCAGCGCCGCGTTGACCTGATAGCCGCGCAGCTGGTTGTGACGCCGCTCGCGGGTGGATTGCGGGTCATGCATGCTGACCCATGTATCTGTCACCACCAGATCGGCACCGGCCACCGCTGTTTGGGGCGCGCGGAGGGTGGTATACAGCCCGTCGAGGCTGCGGTCGGGGTCCAACGGCTCCGGGCCAGTGAACACGAGATCGAATTCAAACTGTTTGGCCGCATGCGCGAGGCTGGCAAAAACATTGTTGCCGTCGCCGCTCCAGACGACTTTTTTGCCTTTGATCGGACCGCGATGCTCTTCGAAGGTCAGGATATCGGCCATGATCTGACATGGATGGGTGCGGTTGGTCAGCCCGTTGATCACCGGGACTGTGGCATGGTCTGCCAGCTCCAGAAGGGTGGCTTCTTCGAATGTGCGGATCATGATCATGTCGACATAGCGTGACAGCACGCGGGCGGTGTCCGCGATCGTCTCGCCATGACCCAGCTGCATATCCGCGCCAGACAGCACCATGGTCTGGCCACCCATCTGACGAACACCCACGTCAAAGCTGACCCGGGTGCGGGTCGAGGGTTTTTCGAAGATCAGCGCAACCATGTGGTTGGCCAGAGGTTGATCGGCATCAGGCGTCCCTTTGGGTTGGCCTGCGCGGCGGGCTTTCATCTGGGCGGCCATGTCGATCATACCGCGTAAATCGGCCGGATCAGTTTGATGTATATCGAGAAAATGGGTCATGATACGGTCTTTCGTGTGATACGTCCGGGCGTTGGCGCCACAGGTGCCCTGGGGGGTGTCGTCCTTGCAGGTGGACCGCCGTCCGCGATGCGGCGGGCATGGCCGCGTTGGTCCGTTGAGGCTGGGTCTTTTGTGCTGGGCCCAAGAACGCCGCCTTGTCCCAACCGTTGATCGTTCATAGCCACAACGTTACAGTTGCAGAGCATGCGCGGCGGCATCCAGTCTGGAGACGGCCTCTGCGAGGTCCTCATCACTGAGTGTCAGCGGTGGCAACACGCGCACGACATTGTCCGCAGCGGTCACCGTGAGCAGATTTTGCCCGTAGCCCGCCGCGACGACGTCACCATTTGGCGCGACACATTTCAGCCCCAGCATCAGACCTGCGCCACGCACCGTTTGAAACACGTTTGGGTGGCTGGCAATCAGGCCCTCGAGCTTTTGCCGCAACAGCGCGCCTTTGCGGTTCACCTCTGCCAGAAACGCCGGATCGGCAATCTGTTGCATCACGGCACAGCCAACCGCACATCCGAGCGGATTGCCGCCATAGGTCGAGCCATGCGTGCCCGCCACCATGCCACTTGCGGCTTGTTCGGTGGCCAGCAGTGCACCCAGCGGGAAGCCGCCGCCGATGCCTTTGGCGACCATCATGATGTCAGGCGATATCCCAGCCCATTCATGGGCAAAGAGCTTGCCAGTTCGGCCGACGCCGCATTGGACCTCGTCGAGGATCATCAGCGCACCGGTCGCGTCACACATGTCGCGCAGCCCTTTGAGACAGGCGTCCGGCAAGGGACGGATGCCGCCCTCGCCTTGGATCGGTTCGACCAGCACGGCCGCTGTCTTGTCGGTCAGTTCCGCGCGCAGGGCCTCGTGGTCACCAAAGGGCAGGGACTTGAAACCGGCCAGCACCGGGCCAAACCCCTTGGTCATTTTTTCCGATCCGGCGGCGGCGATGCCTGCACTGGAGCGGCCGTGAAACGCGCCTTCGAAGGTCAGGATTTGCGTGCGGTCTTCGCCTTGCTCGAACCAATATTTGCGCGCCATCTTCACCGCCAATTCGCAGCTCTCTGTGCCGGAGTTGGTAAAGAAAACCGTGTCGGCAAAGCTGTGCTCAACCAGCAGATCGGCCAGCTTTTGCTGTGCTGGGATCTGATAGAGGTTCGAGGTGTGCCACAAGGTTTGTGCCTGTGCGGTCAGCGCCGCCACCAGGCTTGGGTTTGCATGCCCAAGCGCATTGACCGCGATGCCCGCGCCCAGATCAAGAAAGCGTCGCCCATCTGCCTCGATCAGCCAGCTGCCTTCGCCTTTGACGAAGCTGAGAGGAGCGCGATTATAGGTCGGCAAAATGGACGGAATCATGGGTCGTGTCCTTACGAGAATAAACACACCCGATGGGGGCGTGCGAAAACCAAGATGTCAAGAGAAACGCCTGACCGGCAGGCAGCAGCAAAACGTACGATACGCGGTCAGGCGCGTCGGTCGAACGGTCGTCGGCGGTTGGCGAACGGGTTTTGCATGCGGGCGTCGTAGCCGAGCAGAGATTGTTTGACAAGAGGCGTGTCGCAATGCGGCACCAGCGTGCAATGGGTGGTTGGCTGTGGTCTTGCAATCGAGTGGCTCAGCTTGGCAGACGGGCCACAAAGACATATGCGTTTCACATCAACAAGCGGTCTAAAGCCAAGATGCGGGCCGTTGAGGGCAGGGGCACCCGGTGCTGCATCGCGCTGAATGGCATCACAGCCGCGTCACCGATGCCATCTGAATGCCTTGGGCGTGCACCGGCACGATCAAACCGATGATCCAATACACGTGACAGCCCCGAGAGGGCCGAGCGGCCGCGGCATCTGCCAAATGCGGATGCTGGTTGCGGAGTTTAAATTCTAGGAGCCAAAAAAATATATTAACTTTTCAACAATGCTATATCCAGTTGTGCCAATACGACCAGCCTTATAGCCAGCCGATGCATCGAAGTTCTTAACCGTGGCTGAGGCGCGGTCGATCATGTTCATTTTCGCGGAACGTCCGCCCGCCCGGCGCATGGCAACGGCCTGCACCTCTGGATCTTTGGCTGTCTCAACGGTCTCTGCGTCCAGCCCCATTTCAGTTTTCATACGCCCTTCGGTTCGTTCCTGTTCGGCCCGAATTGCTTTTGCAGCCTCCAATTTGCTTTGGCGGTCCGCTTCGCGAATTTTTTGTGCGATCCGCTTTTCCCACGCCTTGCGCACATCAGGGTGGTCGGCGCGCATCTGTAGCTGCACTTGCTCCAAAATCGTGGAAAGCGCCCTTAAGGCGTCGTCGTCCGTAAAGTTCTTATCCGCAAGATTGGTATCGATCATCCCACGCGCAATACCGACGTTTTGCTCAATAGCGTTGGGATCGTCGCGACATGTCGTCAGTGTATGGTCCAGATACTTGAAAGCGGTAGACATTCGGTTGAAATCAGAGGTGTTTGAGTCAACGGCAAGTGACAGGGCAAACTCGATTTGGTTAAGCCAATTGACCACGGCCTGTTGCCCATCGAATGGCAAGGGCTTTGCGCTGAATTTTCCAGTCTCGGGATTTTGGGTCAACTGTTCAGCCTGCGGCAGTCGCTCTTCCCAATACGCGTCTTCAATCTCGCGGATCTTGTTGGCGACGGCCTCTGGGCCCTGTTCCCAGATGGTGTCGTCGATCAGGGCGATTTGGGTTTGCAGGTCCCAATCCAGCGGCGCGCCGTGCCACATCGCGGCGTACCATTTCACCCAGAAGCCCCAGACCGGATCATCTTCATAGGCGTCGCGGAAGTCGGCCCAGATCTGCGCAAACTTGGGCACTTCTAACTCGTCAGGCCACAAAGCCGCATCAAAGACCGTGGGCAGATCGAGGCACGCGCGCGCCGCATCCGCCGCGTTGGCGGCTAAAGTGGCGGAGCGGTTGGTGGAGTGTGCGGCAGAGTGGACCGCTGCGATGGAGGCGCAGACGGTGTAGTTGACGGCATCGGCAGCGCGGGTGATGACGTGGACAGCAAAATCGAGGGGGAGAGCGGCGCGGATGCTCCGGGCGGCGGCGCGGGCGGCGTCTTGCAGCCGTTTGGCTTGTTGGAGCTGGTCGGCCGGGTACATCGCCGCGACCGCTGTGACAAGAACGGCCCGAAACACCGCCAAACGCGTCCTCAAAACTTCGTCAGCGATGGCGTTTGGCGCAAAATTCGCCATCGCTTTGGGCAGCACCCGCAAACTGGCCCGCGCCGCAATTGCGATGGCGACCTCGGGTGGTTGTGTTTCAAACCATGCTTCCACCGCTTTTTTATCAGAAAAATCCGGAAGTTCGCGCATCACAGCCTCGCAAAATCAATCGCGCGGATCCT
>JBELMC010000005.1:0-51396 GCA_042096155.1 Dinoroseobacter sp. | reverse complement strand
CCCTCGTCTATGGACAGCGAAATATCCTTTAGAACATCCACAGATCCATATGATTTGTAGAGGTCGTGAATTACGAGCGCTTGCTTGTTTGCCATGATTCAGTCGCCTTTTCTGGGTGCAGGACCGGTTGAATCGCGTACGATTAACTCGGCCCTCGATGTAACTTGCAGATCTTTCGACGCCGTACCGTCCAACATTTGGCCCATCATTTCGGCAAGTGGTCTGCATGCATCGCGCACCGGTTCGC
Organism: Dinoroseobacter sp.; assembly: GCA_042096155.1. Taxonomy (GTDB): domain Bacteria; phylum Pseudomonadota; class Alphaproteobacteria; order Rhodobacterales; family Rhodobacteraceae; genus Dinoroseobacter. The sequence continues at coordinate 51,149 of JBELMC010000005.1, read as the reverse complement.
GGGTCACGGTCAAAGGCGGATCGAACTCAATCGCCCGCGCGGTGATGAAGGCATCGTCATGTGCCACGATTGAAATATCTTTGGGGCATTTTAATCCGCGGGCCTTCAGACATTTGTTCACGCCCAACGCCACAAGCGTGGATACGCATAAAAACGCCGTCGGGGGGTCTGCCTGGTCCAGCAGATCCTCCGCAGCCGTAAAGCCGGGGTCTTCAGATTGTTGTATGTTCTTAATCAGGGCATCGGCGTTGCGAACATCGAACTTGGCCAATGTATCCACGAAGCCGCGGGCACGTTCCTGAGCAAAAGCAAGATCACTCGGGCCATTCAAGAACGCGATCCTTCGATGGCCGAGATTGGCAAGAAGCTTGGCAGCATCCACGGCAGCCGCATAGTTGTCGACATCATAATAGGCGTAATCGGCGCTGTCGGAGTCCGCCTTGCCGTGCACAACGAATGGAATGCCCTCGTCCTGCAGAAACTTGATCCTGACATCGCCACGCGACGGGGCTTGTATGATAAATCCGTCGACCACACTTTTTTCAATCAACCGTTTATAGGCGGCGATGGGGTCTTCTGAGATATCCATCAAAAAGATCAGTTCACGATCCTGTTTTGCCAGGTGCAGGGACAATCCCGCGGTGATTTCAAAAAACACAGGGTCCGTTGTCTGACCGGGTGCCGTTCGCTGAACGACGCCAATCATACCGGAGCGACCGGACACCAATCGTTGCGCGGCACGATTGGGGCGATAGTTCAACTTGCGCGCGGCTTCTGTCACCCGCTCACGCGTCTTTACGTTGATTTCGGGGAACCCATTCAGGGCACGGCTGACCGTTGCCGGGGAAAGCCCAAGATCTGCCGCTATGTCCTTCAATGTGGCCACAGATGGTCCCCCATTTCACTGCAAACCATTTAATTTTTTTAATTTTTAAGAGACAATAACCTTTAAAAACTGAAACTCAACAAATTTAAAACCTTTTAATTTTTGGAATCTATGGCGTGGCGTAAGGAGAGGCGTGATTCTCGGTAGGGACTGAAATGTGTGATTGGTGGCGCGGTGCGGTGATTTATCAAATCTACCCCCGCTCATTTCAGGATAGTAATGGTGACGGTGTCGGCGATCTGCCGGGGATCACGTCTCGCCTGGGTTACGTGGCAAGCCTGGGCGTGGATGCCATTTGGTTAAGTCCGATCTTCACTTCGCCGATGAAAGACATGGGCTATGACGTTTCGGACTACACCGACATTGACCCGCTATTTGGGTCGCTGGCGGATTTCGATGCCCTGATCAAAAAAGCACATGCGCTTGGATTAAAAGTCATCATCGATCAGGTCCTGTCCCACACATCTGACAAACACGATTGGTTTTCGGAAAGCCGCCAGGATCGCACCAACCACAAATCGGATTGGTATGTTTGGGCCGACCCAAAGCCCGACGGCAGCGTTCCGAACAATTGGCCTTCGGTGTTTGGCGGGCCTGCTTGGGAATGGAAACCGCGTCGGCGTCAATACTACCTGCACAACTTTTTGATCGAACAGCCCGATTTGAACATGCACAATCTGCGCGTTCAGGACGCCATTCTGGACACGATGCGGTTCTGGCTGGAGCGAGGCGTTGATGGGTTCCGCCTCGACACCGTAAATTACTATTTTCACGATGCCGAATTGCGGAATAATCCGCCAAATCCCCAGCTTCGTGAAGGCGACACGCCGGCCGAAATTTATGGCTGGCAGTTCCACAAATATTCAAAGAACCATCCCGACAACATTGCGTTCCTAAAACGCATGCGAAAACTAACGGATCAATTCGATGCTCGCATGATGGTGGGCGAAGTGGGCGATGCAGGCGACACCGGCATCGAAATCATGGGCGACTACACCAAAGGCGCCGATCGCCTTCACATGTGCTACAATTTCGAAATGTTGGGACCGAACTTCACCGCCCAGCATTTTCAAAGCGTTATTTCCAGGTTTCAAAGCGGAGCACCCGATGGGTGGCCGTCATGAAGCTTTTCAAATCATGATGTTCCACGACACGTGACCCGCTGGATGGAACATTCAGACGATCCCAATGCACTTGCCAAACAATCGATCGCGATGCTGATCGCCTTTGAGGGCACGATCGGGATCTATCAGGGCGAAGAATTAGGGCAGCTTGAGACCGAAATGGAATACCACGAGCTGACCGACCCACCCAGCCTGCGGTTTTGGCCCGAGGTGAAGGGGCGCGATGGTTGCCGAACGCCGATGGTTTGGACCAAAATTACAAACAATCATTCGGGTTTCAGCGAAGCTGCGCCATGGTTGCCGGTTAAGCAGCCCCAACAAGACCGTGCGGTTGATATCCAAGAGGCCGATCAGGCGAGTGTCCTGAACGCGTATCGCAAGACAAATTGAGTTTCGAAAAAACAACCCCGCTCTGATGTCAGGCTCCACCGAATTCGTCAAGCTTGCCGAACCGGTCCTGGCGTTTCGCCGCGTTGCCGATGGGCAGACGCTGACATGTATTTTTAATCTTTCGCCAAAAGCCGTCGGTCTTTCAGTCAGCGCAAATGCCAAAATCACCGGTCCTTCGCAGGCCGCAACCTATACCGACGGCGCGCTGAAACTTGGCGCCAACGGTTTTGCCTATCTCGAATCTATCAACGGCCGACCAAGCATCGAGATGGTTTCATAATTGGAATGTTCGCCCCTTCCGGGCGGCAGGATAACTAAGGGAGAAAGAAATGAAGAAAACTCTTACAACATTGACAGCAGCGGCCATGCTGTTGTCCACATCCGTCCCGGCATTCGCGCTGGAAGAAGGTGTTGTCACAATCTGGATGGGTGCCGGAAAAGGCGACGCGCTTCTTCAAGAAGCCGCAGCAACTTCAACGCCGATTTGGGTGTTGAGGTTAAAGTCGAGGTTGTTGACCCCGGGCTGACCGATAAATTCCAGCAGGCCGCGGCCACCGGAGATGGCCCAGACATCGTATTGTGGGCACATGATCGTTTTGGTGAATGGACCGCGGGTGGTCTGTTGTCCCCCGTTTCGCCCGGTCAGGAGTTTCAGGATGGTGTCTTGGCGTCCGGTTGGGATGCGGTTTCTTTTGACGGTAAAATCTGGGGCTACCCCGTGTCCGTGGAAGCTGTCGGTCTGATCCACAACACCCAATTGGTCGACACCCCACCGGCAACATTTGAAGAAATGAAGGACTTGCAAATGCCAGACGGCGTTTCGACGATCCTTTGGGACTACAACAACACTTACTTCACCATGCCGATGCTGATGGCAAACGGTGGCTACGCCTTCCAAAAAGTCGACGGCAGTTTTGACGGCACAGACACTGGCGTCAACAACGCAGGCGCTAAAATCGGCGGCAATTTCCTAAGATCGCTCTTTGACGATGACGTCCTGCCAGAAGGCGTGGACTACGGCATTATGGACGGCGCCATGGCCAATGGCGAAACTGCAATGGTCATCAACGGCCCTTGGTCTTGGGCAGGTTATGAAGGCAACGGCCAAAACATTGCTGTTGCACCGATCCCAAGTGTAAATGGTCAGGCATCGCCCGCTTTCATTGGCGTTTACTCGGCGGCTATCAATGCGGCTTCTCCAAATCAGGACTTGGCAAAAGAATTGCTGGAAAACTACATTTTGACTGACGAAGGCTTGGCTGTTTGGAACGCCAAAAGTGAATTGGGCGCCTTGGCGGACAAATCAGCAGGAGCAGCGCAAGCTGACCCAAAAGTCGCTGCAACCATCGCCAACGCGTCGACGGGTATCCCGATGCCATCCAACCCATAGATGGGCGCCTTCTGGAGCGCTATGGGCTCGGCATTGTCCAACATCACCTCTGGCGCCGCCACGGTAGAGGCAGCCCTAGACGATGCCGCAGCGCGGATCCTGGGCGAGTAATCGCCAAAACGTCCTTGAGCGGGGTGAACACTCACCCCGCTGACCTTACCGGGGCTCCAATATGTCCGTTGCATCAATTGATATGAACAAGCCAATCCCGTTGTCGCCCATGGCGATCGTAGCCAAAGGCCTTGTTTTCATCGCGACGACGCTTTTGCTATTTGCGGCCTACACGGTTTACCTGATCGGCCAGCCCCTCTTTGGTGTGATCATCACCATCGTTGCCTTGGGTTTTCTGTTCGTCTTTGGCATGCGTCGGTTTTATTTCGCGCGCTTCATCTATCCGGGCATCGCCACGATGGCGCTGTTCGTGATCTTCCCGATTTTTTACACTATCTATTTGGGGTTCACGAATTACGGATCCTTCAACCTGTTGACCTTTCAGCGGGTGCAAGAGGTGCTGCAATCCACCAAAATCGTGGACAAGTCCACGGCTATTGCATTTGCCGTCGCCGCCGACGGCACCGCTTACCGCATCTATTTCGAACGCGCGGATGGCGGAGGATTTCTGTCCGAAACAGTTGCCCTGGACGGATCGACAGCCCAGGTTGGATCCAGCACCGTTGATGCGGCCCCATCTGATTTGTTGGCGCGACGTGATGCGATCAAGTTGCGCAAAGGGTTGGCGGAAATCTCCGTAACACTGCCAAATGGGACCGAGCTTCGAAACGCAGGCTTGCGCGAATTTGCCAGCGTAACACCGGGATACAAAATCACGGCGGAGGGCACCGCAACGCGCGTGACCGATGGCATGGTCTTCCAACCCGATCACGTGACCGGTTTTTACACAAACGCCGAGGGTAAACAGCTCAACCCGGGTTGGCGCACGAACATCGGCTTCAAGAACTTTGAACGCATCTTCACATCCGAAGGCATCCGTGGCCCGATGGTATCGATATTCATTTGGACGGTACTCTTCGCTGTTGGATCGGTGATGATCACCTTTGGCTTGGGCGTTGTTTTGGCAAGCATCCTGCAATGGCCGCATCTGCGGTTCAAAACCGCATACCGTATCCTTTTGATCCTACCTTACGCAGTGCCTGCCTTCATTTCGATCCTTGTCTTTAAGGGACTGTTCAATCAGAACTTTGGCGAAATAAACTTGGTTCTTGAGGCCCTATTCGGGCTCAGACCAGATTGGAACACTGACGGCCTATTGGCGCGGCTGATGCTGCTGCTCGTGAATGTCTGGTTGGGCTATCCTTACATGATGCTCTTGGCGATGGGGTTTCTGCAAGCCGTTCCTGCAGAACAAAAAAAAGCCGCTGCATTGGAAGGCGCTGGTATTTTGCGTGTTTTCTGGACAATCACCCTGCCCCAGATACTCCCGCCCTTCTTGCCTTTGCTGCTGGCCTCATTCGCCTTCAACTTCAACAATATCGTATTGGTGCTTTTGCTGACGCGCGGCGGCCCGGACATGCCCGGAACAGTGATCCCAGCGGGGGAAACCGATATTTTGGGGTCATTCACCTATCGGATCGCTTTTATGGACAGTGGCACACAATTCGGCCTGTCCGGTGCGATCACGCTGCTAATCTTCATTCTCGTCTCACTCATGGCCTATGCGAACTTCGTGTTTATGCGCCGGGCCGCGAACAGCGGGGTAAGTCCATGATCGTCGAAAACAAACGGACCCTTTTCTGGCAAAAGCTTGCCGCGCATGCGTTCATGATCGGCTTTCTGGTGATCATCATGTTTCCATTTTTGGTGGTGATCTCGATTTCTTTTCGCGAGGGGAACTCTACCGTTGGCGATCTAATCCGTCGCAATCCAACACTTGAGCATTGGTATCTGGCGTTCGGGTTTGAATACACCCGCGCCGATGGAACCGTCGTTGAGCCGCCTTATCCTGTCCTGCTTTGGATGTGGAACTCGGTCAAAATCGCACTGGTCGCTGCGGCTGGCGTCTTGGTGGTGTCGACCATCTCGGCCTATGCCTTCAGCCGTATTCGCTTTCGGGGGCGGACAGGTCTGCTGGACTCACTCTTCATAATCCAGATGTTCCCAACCACGCTGGCGCTTGTCGCCCTGTCTGCAATTTTCGATTCAATGGGCGATATTTCGGACCTTATCGGCATCGACAGTCATGGTGCCTTGATCGTCGTCTATTTGTCCGGTGTCATGATGCACATTTGGACGATCAAAGGGTATTTTGACAGCATAGATGCCTCCCTCGACAAAGCGGCCGCCATAGACGGGGCCACCCCATGGCAAACCTTCCGAATGATATTCCTTCCCTTGGCAACGCCGATCATGGCGGTTGTGTTTGTCCTGGTCTTTATTAGCGTAATCAATGACTACCCAATCGCATCGGTTCTGCTGAGATCAGAAGATCAGATGACCTTGGCCGTCGGCTCGCGGCTCTACTTGAATGAATTCAGATATCTATGGGGTGACTTCGCGGCGGCGGCAATTTTGTCGGGTTTGCCAATCACGGTCGTTTTTTTGGTCGCTCAGAAATATCTGGTTTCAGGTCTGAGCGAGGGGGCCGTGAAAGGTTGAGACTGGTCCGACGTCAGGGCTTTTGAGACAGATTTGTTGAATTGAGTGGGGCGGATTGCGACCACAAACTGACCATCGTCTTATGCTTTACCATCGCTCAGATAGACAAAGCTCATCTTGTTTTCGTCAAAATCACGGACATCCGCATCATAGAAAGAGGCTCCATAAATCGGCCTTGGACCCGGATCGCCTTCGTTTGTTGCGCCCTCGGACAGGGTGATGCGATGCACGGCATCGGCTTTTTCTTCGCGCTCGCACGAAAAACCCAGTATAATGCCAGTGCCGAGAGCGGCGGTCTCCTTGTTGAAGGGCGCCCCCCCAAAAAAGCGCCCGCCGCCCCGCAACTCCGAGCAGAAGGCCTGCGCCATGTGCCCCATCGTCAGCTTTCCGGCGATGGTCAGATGCACCGCATCAAAGACGTTGTCAGGTGTGGCGACAGCAATCGAGCCAAGCGGAACGCAATGGAGCGACATTCAACTGAGGCTTTTGTGTTGGAATGGTCAGGCGGATGCGTGAGACATGCAACGATGACCAGCCTAGTTGTCGTCTGGTGGTGTCCAGGTAAGTGACGAATGGTGAAGCGAGATCACAACGCGCCCGTCCAACTTGTGGTACGCAAACGTGTAGTCTGCGCGCGTCACGCTTCCCGTCTCGTCCACCATCGTATAGTGGCCCATGTCCTTGTAGCCCAGCCCGCCTGCGTCCAGGATTGGTCCCACCGCGCTGTCAAACTCGACCGACTGCCATCCCATGTTCAAAAAGCCCCGGTCCTGTGGAAAGTCAGGATCACCGCCGACGAAGTAAGACCGCGTCGCTTTCTCATCGAGCCGGATCACATTTGCCAGGGTCGGCTTGAACAAAATAGGCGCGTCCGGATCGCCAAAATCATAGAGCTTCAGCAAGCTTTCGATGTCTTTTCCCGTGACGTATTTCGCCCATGCGCGTTGCGCAGCAACGACCTCCGCTTTGGTGATCGGCTCAAATTTTCGGTTTGTCATGTCTTGTTTGGTCTCATCGGTCTGAATTCGCGTTTCGTGTCGCTTGCATAACGTAACATTCTGAGTTGCGAAACAGTCTTTGCTCCGCTAGCAGCATCCGCAAAGAATTGGAATTTAAGCCGCTGCGCGGTCATCGGCAGGTGCGCCTGTATGGTAACGACCGCAAGGCGCGCATCCCGATCGAAGGCAAGGACATTCGAATGATTTATGTGACTCTTCCCGATGGCGCAACCCGTTCTTTGCCTGAGGATGCAACGGCTGCCGAACTGGCGTCCGACATCAGTAAGAGCCTTGCAAAACGCACTGTGGCGGCGGTTATAGACGGGACGGTGTCTGATCTATCGACCCCTCTCGCGAGTGGCGCGACCGTCGAGCTGATTGAGCGAGATGATCCGCGTGCACTTGAACTCATCCGCCACGACTTGGCGCATGTTCTGGCCGAGGCGGTGCAAAGCCTCTGGCCGGGCACCAAGACAGCGATTGGTCCGGCCATAGAGCATGGTTTCTACTATGACTTTGATCGTGACACGCCTTTCACGCCTGAGGATCTTCCGGCCATCGAAAAAAAGATGCGTGAGATCGTTGCCGCACGCACGCCCTTCACCTGTGAGATCTGGACCCGGGCGCAGGCCGCAGCATATTTTGAAGACGCCGGGGAAACTTGGAAGCTCGCTTTGCTCGATGCAATCCCGGAAGGCGAACCCGTCAAGATTTACCGCCAGGGTGACTGGCTTGATCTGTGCCGTGGGCCGCATATGCGCCACACCGGAGATATCGGAGCCGCTTTCAAACTGACCCATGTGGCCGGCGCCTATTGGCGTGGGGACGCAAAGAACCCCATGCTCAGCCGGATCTACGGAATTGCCTTTGCCAACGCCGCAGCGTTGGACGCCCACGAAAAGATGATGGCAGAGGCCGAAAAGCGTGACCATCGGCGTTTGGGACGCGAAATGGATCTTTTCCATTTCGAAGAGGTCGCGCCAGGGTCGGTCTTTTGGCACCCTCGTGGATGGCGGCTGTTCCAGACTCTGATCGGCTACATGCGGGATCGTCAGGACGAGGTTGGCTATGTCGAGGTGAACTCGCCCGATATCATGGACCGCGCCCTCTGGGAGACCTCTGGCCATTGGCAGAATTATCGCGAGAACATGTTCCTGGCCCAAACCCAAGATGATCGCGACTATGCCCTGAAGCCGATGAACTGCCCTGGCCATATGCTGATCTATGGCCAAGGTGTCAAAAGCTACCGCGATCTTCCACTGAAGATTGCCGAGTTCGGCAAAGTCCACCGGTACGAGCCATCTGGCGCGCTGCATGGATTGCTCCGCGTGCGAAGCTTCACGCAGGACGACGCTCATATCTACTGCACGCCTGATCAGCTCGACGAGGAATGCCTCAAGGTTAACAACCTGATCCTCTCGATCTATCGCGACTTCGGTTTTGAAGATGTGCACGTCAAGCTGTCTACCCGACCCGAAAACCGTATTGGAAGCGATGAAAGCTGGGATCGCTCGGAGGATGCGTTGAGAAAGGCGTTGGACACCGCTGGCCTCGCATATACGATTTTCGAAGGTGAAGGCGCATTCTACGGTCCAAAACTGGAATATGTCCTCCGTGATGCCATCGGCCGCGATTGGCAATGCGGCACGCTGCAAGTTGACTTCAATCTTCCAGAGCGCTTCGGCACCACCTATGTGGCATCCTCCGGAGAGAAGCTGCCACCCGTGATGTTACACAGGGCGCTGTTCGGGTCGCTCGAACGGTTCACCGGGATCTTGATCGAACATCATGCAGGACATCTTCCGCTGTGGCTGGCGCCGGTCCAGATCATCGTTGCAACAGTCACCGGAGCTGCGGATGACTACGCGGAGCATGTTGCGCAAACCCTCAAGCAAGCCGGGCTGCGCGTGGAAACCGACCTCAGAAACGAAAAGATTGGCTACAAAGTCCGCGAACACGCGCTGAAGAAGATACCGATCCAGATTGCAGTCGGTGCAAGAGAAGGCGAGGAACGCACGGTTTCTGTACGACGGCACGGACAAAAGCAAACTCAGACATTTCAGCTGGAAGAAGCTGTTGCAGCTTTGCTCAAAGACGCGAAATCGCCGCGCCAAAACTGAAAATCGATCTAGAAAATGTCGGCATGAGGGTGGCAACGATGCACACATTCAACATGGGCCAAGTCCCACCCATTACATTCGGAAGCGGACGGCTCCGCAAGCTCCCTGATCTCGTGACCATCTTAGGCGGTGGTCCCGTTCTGGTCATTGCCGACGCAATATTAGCTGAGCTTGGGGCGACAGAGCAACTGACACACCAATTGTCCAAAAAGGGTATCCCGGTCGAGATCGCAGCTGAGGTTTCGGGCGAGCCGAAAGAATCTCTTGTGGACGCATTGTGTGAACGTGCCCGTCTGGCCGGTGCAAAAGTTGTTGTCGGCCTAGGTGGCGGTGCCGCGATGGACGCCGCCAAACTGGTCGCGACGATTGCGCCTTGCAGCCAGCCCGCTCACACATTTGCCCTGGCCGCTCAGCCCCTGCCAAAGAACGGCCTTCCGGCCATTGCAATTCCAACCACAGCCGGAACTGGATCAGAAGTCACTCGCACATCTGTGATTTCAAAAACTGACGGCTCAAAGATTTGGTTTTGGGGCGAGGACCTGATGTTTTCGCAGGCGATCCTTGATCCAGAGTTGACCCTCAGTTTGCCGCCTCAATTGACCGCCTGGACCGGTATCGACGCGGTCGCGCATGCGTTGGAAGGGTGCACTGCGAGAACCACAAGCCCAGCAGGTTTGTTATATGGTCTGGAAGCGTTGCGCATTCTGACCGATGCCCTTCCGGGTGCGGTGGCTGACGGCACGGATATCAACCTCCGTGCGAAAGTTCTCTGGGGCAGCATGGTTGCGGGGCTCACGCTTCATAACTGCAACACCCATATGGGGCACAACATCAGCCACGCGCTTGGGTCGTTGGTACGCGTTCACCACGGGCTTGCGACAGGTCTGGCCTTGGAAGTCAGCTTGCCTTGGCTGGTCTCGAAACAAGAAGGGCATGTACACTATGCCCGAGCGGCAGAAGCTCTGGGAGGCGCGGCGAAAGCACAGGCACTGCCCGAAGCATTCTCCGATCTGATGCGTCGTTGCCATATTGCGGCTGAGTTGCCCTCTGGATGCGAAAGCGTCACCGCCGCAGACCTGTCAGCTGAAATGCAAAACGCTGCAAACATCGGGATGGCCCAGAACGCGATCTGCGATATGGCACAAGACGATTTTTTTGAGTTGGCTTCTAGGGTGGCTGCGCTGCCGGTCGGTGCCCAGGCGTCCTGAACAACAAATGGCACCAGCGGTGGACACCGGGGCGTGTTTGATCGCAGGCGCGTTGGCGGATCCGCGGAGGGATCGACAGGTGGACATGTTCGAGATGCGCCATATCACCCGCAAACCCCCGGCAAGATCGAGCGATGGCACCCCAGCTTGAAGACCCGCATCTCAGCGAAAATACAACCGGCCCGGTGATCTCAGACCGCAGAGCGATGCCTTTGCCAGAAACCCGCTTTGATCACATCGTCCAAAGCTGTTCCATTGGCGCTGACGATAGATATTTTGCACAGATCGCACCATCATGGCGCGCCGACAGCGGCGGTGGCTGGATGTGATTGGGCGGTCACGGGCTTGACGATCGTCTCTTTCTTCTTTCGTCAGAATATTGTCACATAGCGATAGCATGATGGACGGCAGGCGATCTCGCCTCGTGCAAATCATGAAAGGACCATTTGTGAAACGACGGCGCGGCAAATACCAAATCCGAATGGCCCAAGGAGCGGCTGATCTGGCTGAGTGTCAACGCCTGCGCATGCGCGCGTTCAAGCGGCGCGATGGGCGCGACAGCGATTTGTTTGATGACCTGTGTATCCATGTGATGGTTGAAGACACCGCCGCCGAGGCGCTGGTCGGGTGTTTTCGGATCTTGCCATTGCCCGACGGTCGCCAGATCGAAGCCAGTTATTCGGCTCAATATTACGAACTGAGCAAACTGCGTGCGTTTCGCGGCAAAATGGTCGAGATGGGCCGCTTTTGTGTGGATCCCGGCACAACGGATCCAGATATTTTGCGGATGGTTTGGGGGGCCTTGACCCGTTATGTCGATGAAAACGATGTGGAAATGCTGTTTGGCTGCACGTCGTTTTCGGGCACGACCCCCGAAAGCTATAGCGACGCGTTCGCGCTGTTGAAAGACAAGCATCTTGCCCCGTCCCAGTGGTTGCCGCGAATCAAAGCGCCCGAATGTTTTGCGTTTGCCAAGTTTTTGCACCGGCGCAAACCGGATCTGAAGCAAGCGATGCTGGCGATGCCGCCTTTGTTGCGCTCTTATCTGACTTTGGGGGGGTGGGTCAGTGATCATGCCGTCGTTGACCGAGATATGAACACGCTGCACGTCTTCACGGGTCTGGAGATTCGCGCGATACCTGCTGCGCGCAAGCGGTTGCTGCGTGCCGTAGCCTTGTAATCTGGAATTGAGCGCATCTGCGCCAACCCGAACCCTTGCCCCGCGCTGTGCTCTGGCCTAGCTGTGAGGCATGTCCAGACCACCCGTGTTACAGCTTTCTGATATATCTTTGACCTTCGGCGGAAACCCTGTTTTCGACCAGCTCGGTTTGATCGTTCAGACCGGCGATAAGCTGGCCCTTGTCGGGCGCAACGGGTCTGGCAAGTCGACCTTGATGAAAGTGATGGCCGGCTTGGTCGAGGCAGATACCGGGTCCGTCATCGCCGCCCCTGGCGTGACAGTAGGGTATATGGATCAGGATCCGGATTTGTCGGGCTATGACACCCTTGGCGATTTTGCACGCAGCGGCGTCGGCCTCGGCGAGGAGTACAAGGTTGATATCGCTGCCGAAGGGCTCAAGCTCAATCTCGACGGCCCGGTAGACACCGCCTCGGGGGGCGAGCGGCGGCGGGCAGCGCTGGCGCGGCTTTTGGCGCAAGATCCAGGCCTGATGTTGCTGGACGAACCGACCAACCATTTGGATATCGAGGCGATCAGCTGGCTGGAAGACCATCTGAAAAACACCCGAAATGCCTTTGTGTTGATCAGCCACGACCGGGCCTTTCTAGATGCACTTGCGCGCGCCACGCTGTGGATTGATCGCGGGATCGTGCGCCGTCAAGACAAAGGATTTGCCGCGTTCGAAGCCTGGCGCGACAAGATATGGGAAGACGAAGACATCGCGCGCCATAAGCTGGACCGCAAGATCAAGGCCGAGGCCCGGTGGGCGGTCGAGGGCATCTCGGCCCGGCGCAAACGCAATATGGGCCGGGTTCGGGCCTTGGGCGCGCTGCGGCAGGAACGCTCCGATCAAATCCGGCGCCAGGGTGTTGCAGCGATGGCGTTTGACGATGCCGGGCAAAAGTCGGGCAAAAAGGTCATCGAGGCCAAAGGCATCACCAACAGTTTTGGCACACGGGTGATCCTGCGGCCCTTCGATCTGCGGGTTCTGCGCGGCGATCGCATCGCATTTGTCGGCCCCAACGGAGTGGGCAAAACCACGCTTTTGAAAATCTTGACCGGCGCACTTGCCCCGGATGACGGAACTGTCAGCCTCGGCACCAAACTTGAAATCTCGGTGTTTGATCAGACCCGTGCGACGCTCAACCCCGAGGTGACCTTATGGGACGCTTTGGCCGGGGATCCAGAAATTGGTGTCTCTGGCCGAGCCGATCAGGTGATGGTGCGCGGCACACCGAAACATGTTGTCGGCTATCTCAAGGAATTCCTGTTCACGGATGCGCAAGCGCGCGCCAAAGTCAAATCCCTGTCCGGCGGTGAGAAAGCCCGGCTTTTGCTGGCACGGATCATGGCGCGGGACAACAATTTGCTGGTGCTCGACGAACCGACCAATGATCTGGACATCGAAACGCTTGATCTGCTGCAAGAGCTTTTGTCTGATTTTCCCGGCACGGTGCTGTTGGTCAGCCACGACCGCGATTTTCTGGACCGGGTTGCGACCACGACAATTGCGATGGAAGGCGATGGCAAGGCCACCGCTTACCCCGGCGGTTGGACGGATTATCAACGCCAGCGTGGCGAGATCGCGCCACGCGCCATCGGTGCAACGCCCCCAAAGGCGACAGCGCCAAAGGCGGGCATCACGCCGACACCTGCGCCCGCACCCGCGCAGAAACCCAAACTCAGCTTTTCGGAAAAACACCGTTTGGACACACTTCCAGACGCGATTGCCAAGCTGGAACAGGACATCGCAAAATTGACCATGCTGATGGCGGATCCCGACCTGTTCACCCGCGATCCTGACAAGTTCGAAAAGGCCGCCAAAGCATTGGCAGAGCGGCAAACACATCTGGAACGCGCTGAGCAAGACTGGCTGATACTGGAAGAAAAAGCCAACGGTTGAAGCGATCTTGACCACGGATGAAGAGGCCAGGCCGCTGACGCAGGAGACAGCCGTATGATCGGACGCAAACCAGACCTTGTGTGTATAGGCGCCTCAGGCGCGGCGACGCATTGGCTATCCCAGGCCTTGCAATCGCGTGACGATTGTTGGGCGCCACCGTTTCGCGAAGTGGAATTTTTCAGCTATAAATTCCTCAAAGACGATCGCAAAGCGATCCGCGCCCGGGTGATGCGCGCGATCGAGCGGGCCGCCAGCCAGCACCGCAGAAACCGGACCCGCAAAGGCGCATCAGTGGACGATGTTTATCTTGAATATCTGACAGCGCTGACCACGATGCCGCCATTCAACGGCACTTGGTACAAACAAGTGTTCAGCCGCGCGCCGGAGCGGATGCGCTGTCTGGATGTGACGCCTGACTACAGCATCTTGCCCGAGGACGGTATCGCATTTGTGGCCAAATTCCTGCCACATGCGCGGTTCATCTGTGTGTTGGCCGATCCAGTCACACGGGCGTCAGCGCAAATGCGCCAAATCGTGGCTGAAGGCGATACCCGCCCCCAAAGCCTTGACCAATGGGCCAACCTGGCCCAGCAGGTCGCAGTGGACCCGCGCGGTGATTATGCCCGCTTTGTGCCCCGCTGGCAGGCGCGGTTCGATTCCCAACATTTGTTGATGCTGCCTCAATCGGACATCGCGGCAGATCCCAAAACGACCATGCGCAAGCTGGAGGCCTTTGCCAATCTGGACCGCGAAGACACGCGGGCCTTGGATCGCGGTATTGCACAGGAAACGAAGATCGCTCTGCCAGATGAGGTTGCCCCGCTTTTGGCCGAACAGCTGGCGTCACAGACTGCGTTTTTACGCGCCCATCTGGGAGAGGCGTTTCTGCGCTAGCTCGCGGCCGTCGCGCGGCGTGTCATTCGTTCAGCAAGGTGCCCGCGTCGACACGCCCGACATTCCCCATCAGCTGGCGAATGAAAGACACACCTTGAATATTGCTGTCGGTCACCCGCCGGTTCAGTGTGATCACCCGGCCATCTTCGAGGCCGAAACGTTCAATATTGCGCACGGTGCCCGCGTTGGAAAAACTAACCGCGAGAACCTGGCGTTCAATCACATGCGGCGCGCGATAGGCGTAGGTTTCAACACGGCTTTGGACATAATACCAGACATCATCGCGCACCACACCCCCAGCGGCCGGGCGACCGATTTTATCTGCGACACTGTCGCGGGTGTCACGTCCGACCTGAATTTCGCCCAACTCCGCTTCGGTGGGCACATAGCCATGGTTGCGGAAGGTCGACGAACAGGCCCCAAGACCCAAACATAGAATCAGCCCCAATGCCAAGCGCACCGGCGCACCCCATCTTTGTGTGTCCATTTTGCGCATTGCCTGTCCCATCAGGGCGTGTGGCCCCTTTTCGCTGCTTGGATCTGCCATTAAACTGGCCATACGACACGATAGGGCATGTTTCAAGCACCTGGCATCGCAGGGCCGAGACAAGCCCACCGCAAGTTGCCCGAAACGGCACCGCATATCAAAGGGCTTCATCATGACAGACTCGCCTTCTGGACCATCGCCAAAATCGGCCGCAACACCGGATGCAAGTCTGGACGTGTCCCTGCGGGTGGCCGATCTGTCGGCCCGCAAAGCCCACCGCTTTGCGCTGGTGCCCGACAAAACCGAATGCGCGCGTCTGGCCGCGACGCTTGATTTGCAGGGACTCAGCAAATTGCGTTTTGAAGGCACGCTTCGGGCGCAGGGCAAAGCTGACTGGGTTCTCGAGGCGCGTTTGGCCGCGACAGTGGTGCAGCCCTGTACGGCAACGTTGCAGCCTGTCACCACGCGTTTGCACGAAGATGTGTGCCGCCGCTTTAGCCCCGACGCGTTTGTGTTGGATGAAGACGGTCCCACCGAAATGGAGATGCCCGAGGATGACACCCTAGAGCCGGTTCCCGAGGTCATTGATTTACATCATCTAATGACAGAATCACTGGTTTTGGCCTTGCCGTTATACCCAC
This sequence comes from Dinoroseobacter sp., assembly GCA_042096155.1. GTDB lineage: Bacteria > Pseudomonadota > Alphaproteobacteria > Rhodobacterales > Rhodobacteraceae > Dinoroseobacter. The sequence goes on along the minus strand of JBELMC010000005.1, from coordinate 35,315 downwards.
GGTTGGCCGATGTCGAACAGATCGCCCGGACCGCGCAACCCAAAGGGGTCGAACCGATTTCCGACGCCGCCCTTAAGCCATTTGCGGCGCTGTCTGCGCTGCGCAACAAGCTGGTAGATCCAAACGACGGGGAAAGCGGCTAAAGCCTCTTGCGCTTGACAAAAATCTGGCTATGGTCCCGGCCTCATTCACACCCACCGTGAACTGACCAGACCGGCGCAAAGAAGGCCGGATTTGACAGTGCGCGTTCGGGGGCGCATATCGGGGTCAACGCCCCTTAATCGTATAACATCGAGGTCTCGACATGGCAGTCCCTCAGAATAAAATCACCAAATCCCGTCGCGGCAATCGTCGCTCTCATGATGCATTGGTTGCAGGAAACCCGGCCGAATGCTCGAATTGTGGCGAGTTGAAGCGTCCGCATCACGTCTGCCCGGCCTGTGGTCACTATGATGCGCGCGAGGTCCTTGCGCTGGCCGATGAAATCGACCTGGACGAAGACGCGGCCTAACGGCGGCGCGCTTTGACGGCATAGCCGATGAAACAGTCCGACCCAATAGAGCAGACGCCGCACCGGGACGCGGGCTCTGACAGGGCGGACAATCGCACCGTGATTTCGGTTGATGCGATGGGGGGCGATAGCGGTCCATCGGCGGTTGTCGCTGGAATGTCCAAATCGGCCGCCAAAAATCCAGATATAAAATTTATAGTACACGGGCCGGGCGCGGCGCTGAGCAAATTGGTCGGGCGCTATAAAACTCTGGCGCATTGTGTGGAAATCCGCGATGCTGAAGGCATCGTCCGCATGGATGACAAGCCCAGCCAAGTGATGCGCCACGGCAAAGGCACCTCAATGTGGAGCAGCATTGAGGCCGTGCGCAAAGGGGACGCGACCGTTGCGGTCAGCTGCGGCAACACTGGCGCTTTGATGGCGGTCAGCATGATGCGTTTGCGCAAGCTGCCAGGCGTGAATCGCCCGGCGATTGCGTGTTTGTGGCCATCGCGCAGCGTCAGCGGGTTCAATGTGGTTTTGGATGTCGGCGCAGACATCAAAGCCGACGCGGCGGATTTGCTGCAATATAGCCTGATGGGCGTATCCTATGCGCGCAACGGGCTTGGTGTGGCCCGTCCTCGGATCGGCTTGCTGAATGTTGGCACCGAAGAACATAAAGGTCGTGCACAGCTCAAAGCGGCAAACGATCTGATCGAAGCCGCCGCGGCAGGTGCCGATGCCGACTATGTTGGTTTTGTTGAAGGCGGCGACATTCCCGGCGATACCGCAGATGTGATTGTAACAGATGGGTTTACCGGCAATATCGCGCTGAAAACAGGTGAAGGCACGGCCAAGCTGATCTCTGGCGTGCTGCGTGAGGCAATCACTTATTCGCCATTGTCGCGCATCGCCGCGCTTTTGTCGATGGGCGCGCTGCGCCGGTTGTCCAAACGCATTGATCCGCGCCGCGTCAATGGCGGCGTCTTTTTGGGATTAAACGGAACGGTGGTAAAATCGCACGGCTCTGCCGATGCAACAGGGGTTGCAGCCGCAATCAAATTGGCCTTCATTTTGTCGCAATCCCAGTTTTCCGAACGCCTGGCGGCCCGTGTGGCTTCGGCGGGCCAACACATGGCCGCCCCGGCACAGGACGGGGCCCCGGCACCGCAGAGCCCGGATGTCTAAACGAGCCGTCGTCAGAGGAGTGGGCCATTATCTGCCGGAACGCGTTGTTCCCAACGCTCATTTCGAAACCTTCCTAGAGACAACAGACGCCTGGATCAAATCCCGGTCCGGTATCGAGCGTCGGCACATTGTCGCCGAAGGTCAGACCACATCTGATCTGGCGATCCGTGCTGCCAAAGCCGCTTTGGACATGGCCGGGTACACGGCAAATGATCTTGATGCCGTCGTGGTGGCCACCTCTACCGCCGATCTGACCTTCCCATCTGCTGCGACCATGGTACAGGCTGGCCTTGGCATGACGCGCGGCTTTGCTTTTGACGTGCAAGCCGTCTGCGCCGGATTCGTTTTTGCTTTGTCCAATGCCAACGCATTGATTCTGTCGGGCCAGGCGGAGCGCGTTCTGGTGATTGGCGCAGAATCATTCAGCCGGATCATGGACTGGACAGACCGCGGCACATGCGTGCTGTTTGGCGACGGCGCTGGCGCGCTTGTTTTGGAGGCCGAAGACAGCCTCGGCGCAGCGACCGACCGGGGCATTTTGTCTGTCGATCTGAACTCAGATGGACGGTACAAAGACATTTTGTATGTGGATGGCGGTGTCTCGACCCAAACCACTGGGCATTTGAGGATGCAAGGCAAGGAAGTGTTCCGCCACGCCGTCGAGAAGCTGGCTGCCACCGCCCATACCGCATTGGAAAAAGCCAAAATTCCGACCACAGAGGTCGATTGGATCGTGCCCCATCAGGCCAATCTGCGGATCATCAAGGCAACGGCACAGCGGATGGGGCTGCCGATGGACAAGGTCATCGTGACGGTTCACGATCACGGCAACACCTCAGCGGCATCAATCCCCCTGGCATTGTCGGTCGGCGCCTCTCAGGGCAAAATCAAAAAGGGCGATCTGCTGGTCACCGAAGCCATCGGCGGAGGCCTGGCTTGGGGGGCGGTCGTGCTGCGCTGGTAGACCATTAAAGAGGTTTCGCAAGCCCTTGATATTGACATCTAAACCCAATGTCACATACTTGCCCGAGCAACAGGGGAACAGCATGTCTGAAAAAACGCTTACACGCATGGATTTGAGCGAAGCCGTCTTTCGAGAGGTCGGATTGTCACGCAACGAAAGCGCTGAGCTTGTCGAAAGTATCCTGCGGCATGTTTCCGACAGTTTGGCCAAAGGCGAAAGCGTCAAGATCTCTAGTTTTGGGACGTTTTCAGTGCGCGACAAATCCGCTCGGATCGGGCGCAATCCGAAGACCGGTGAAGAGGTGCCGATCCATCCTCGACGGGTGCTGACCTTCCGGCCCTCACATCTGATGAAAGAGCGCGTCGCAAACGGAAATCGCTCATAACACGCGAGTGCATGGTTTATGTCTAAGTCTGCCGATGCGTTCCGGACCATTAGCGAAGTTGCAGAATGGCTTGATACGCCGACCCATGTGCTGCGATTTTGGGAAAGTAAATTTCCGCAAGTCAAGCCGGTCAAACGGGCGGGCGGGCGTCGGTATTACCGTCCCTCGGACATGGAGTTGTTGTCCGGCATCAAGCAATTGCTGCACGAAGATGGTCTGACGATCCGAGGCGTGCAAAAAATCCTGCGTGAGCAAGGTGTGCGCCATGTCTGTGCCATGTCCCCGCGCGAGATCGAAGGATATGAGCGGCCAGATCGTCAACCGGTCATACCGGCTCCGACAAATGCCAAGGCAGCCCCCCCAACTGCGCCCGCGCCAGTCGCCCCTTCGGCAACAGCGCCCGAGCCACTTGCCCCCCCGGCAACCACACCGCCGTCAGACGCACCCTCGGCCGCTACGCCCGCGCCGGCCGCACCGGCAGCAAGCGCGCCTGCGCGTGTCTCGCCAGAAACAGATCCCGCGAACGTGGTAAACCTGCGGCCAGTGCCACCGGCCCAAGTCGCCCCTGCCCGTCCTTCCCAGCCCCCGGCGGAGCCCGAAGACACCAATATTTTTGTTGAGACTGAAGCACAGACGCCGTCACTGTTTGACAATTTGGAAGACGCCGCGCCACCAACGGTCCGTGCCAGCCCCGCCCCGTTGCCCCCGGCATCGCCGCCTTTGCTGAACGCCACAGCGGAAACTGTTTCTGCCTTGCGCAGCGCGGACCCCGCCGTTCTCAAGGCGAACGCAGCCCTGTTGACGGAGAGCGTTGCCAGACTGAAAAAAATTCGCGCGCGATTGGCGCAATCCCTGGCGCAGAAACATTCGTGATCTCGTGGACCGAATGCGGAAACCTGCTTGCTCTTACCGGCAAATCGAGTATTCAGGCGTGCAAAGCGTCGGGCTATGGCGCAGTCTGGTAGCGCGTCCGTCTGGGGGACGGAAGGTCGCAGGTTCAAGTCCTGCTAGCCCGACCATCTTCTCTGGGATGCGTCATGCCGTCATGGTGCGCGCATGACCTTTGATCCTTCAAAGCTGCGACCAGGCGTTCTGCCGGACCGTCAGCTGCGCGCAATGATCCAGGCGCGGATCATCACTTCCAATCACGCTGTTGCCGAAGATCAGATCCAGCCAGCGAGCCTGGATTTGCGATTGGGACCGATCGCCTACCGCATTCGGGCCTCATTTCTCGCAGGTGCTGGAAAAACCGTTGAAAGCCGATTGCCAGAATTCGAAATGCACCGGATTGATCTGGCTTCTGGCGCGGTTTTGGAAAAAGGTTGTGTGTATCTGGTCCCTTTGATGGAGTCCGTCGCGCTGCCTGATGGCGTGCAGGCGGTGGCAAACGCCAAAAGCTCGACCGGCAGGTTGGATCTGTTGACACGGTTGATCACCGATGGTGGTGAGGAATTCGACCGGATTCCAAACGGCTATTCCGGCCCGCTATTTGCCGAAATTTGTCCGCGGTCGTTTTCCGTGCTCGTCCGACCGGGCCAACGCCTCAATCAGATCCGGTTTCGCGCCGGTCAGTCGATCGTGGACGACAACGCCCTGCGGGCCCTGCACAACACCACGGGCCTTGTATCGGGCGCTGCGCATATCGACCAAGGGCTTGGGTTTTCTGTTGATCTGAAACCCAGCACCACCAACCTGGTGGGCTATCGCGCCAAGCCCCATACCAGCGTGATCGATCTGGACCGGATCGGTGCCTATGATCCTGATGCCTATTGGGAAGACGTGCGCAGCGATCTTGGTCAGATCATTCTTGATCCTGGTGCGTTTTATATTCTGGTCAGTCGCGAAGCTGTCCATATCCCGCCCGACTATGCTGCAGAAATGGCCCCCTATTTGGCGATGGTCGGCGAATTTCGGGTCCATTATGCGGGGTTTTTCGACCCTGGTTTCGGCCATGACGGGGCTGGAGGCCGCGGTGCGCGTGGCGTTTTGGAGGTTCGGTGTCACGAAGCCCCCTTTGTGCTGGAACATGGTCAAATTGTCGGGCGGCTTGTATATGAACAGATGAGCACTCCGCCAGACCGGCTTTACGGGGCGGGTCTTGCCTCAAACTATCAAGGTCAGGGACTGAAATTATCCAAGCATTTCAAGTCTTAAAACCCATTTCTAATGCGCCGAATGCCAAGCTGCGCCGCAACCAAGCGGCGCCAATCCGATCGTCACATAATCGACCGACTTGATTGCATTGCGTCAAAGCTTCGCAGCGATGTCTTTGTAAGGCACAGCCATGTGCCCCATCTCGCGCCGCAAGATTTCTGCATAACGCGCCGGACATTGGGGCTTTGGTGGGTTTGGTCAATCGTCTTGGTCCGCTGCATGTTCAAGCGGACACAAAACGCTTGAGGGTTTGGGTCTGCGATTGCGACGGCGTGCGGGCTGAGGTTTTTTGTTGGCGGACAAACCAAGGGTGGGCTTCTGCTGCTTTAAAATCCAAACAGTTTTGACTTGCCCGAAGATATCACGCAAGTCTGGTCAAAGCCGTCGCGCAATATGGCGCAAGGCGCAATCGAAATCACTTGACCCGCGAGGGCCCATGGTCACTTGGATCACCTCGGACAATTATGTCCCCTACCCGTTCGCCGTTGCCCAGATGGAAGCGCGCGTCACCAAGATCCGCGCGGGTACCGCGTCAGAGGCGATTTGGCTGCTGGAGCATCCGCCGCTTTATACAGCAGGGAAATCTGCCGACCCCACAGATCTTGTAGATCCCGACCGCTTCCCGGTGTTCCAGTCAAAGCGTGGTGGGCAATATACCTATCATGGCCCGGGACAGCGCGTGGCGTATGTCATGCTCGATTTGGCACGTCATGGGAAAGACGTCCGGCAATTTGTCGAGAGGATCGAAGATTGGGTCATCGCGACATTGGATGACTTCAACGTCAAAGGTGAAAAACGTGAAGGGCGCGTGGGTGTTTGGGTTGTGCGGCCGGATAAGCCACCCAATGCTGACGGCACGCCACGCGAAGACAAAATTGCCGCCCTAGGCCTCCGCCTGCGCAAATGGGTCAGCTTCCATGGAATATCGATCAACGTGGAGCCCGAACTGGACCATTTTGATGGGATCGTTCCGTGTGGCATTCAAGGACACGGAGTCACCAGCTTGGTGGACCTTGGGCTTCCTGTCACTTTAGAAGATGTCGACCTGGCCCTTAAGCGAACTTTCCCAAAGGTATTTCCAAGTTCAGCATAAACGCCAGAGGCTTGAGGACGTGTCCGTGTCGGTCCGGCTGGGACGATTTTACAAACAAAGCCTTACTTATTTTTGACAAATTGTCAGGTTTTGTTGAATTTATCATTATTAGGATAAAACGGAATTTGAGGACACGCGAAATGATCAAGCCGACGCAGCAATTTATCGAAGATGAGACGGGCGCCGTAACCGTCGACTGGGTTGTTCTGACAGCGGCCATGGTTGGCCTGGGCGTTGCCGCTACAGGCGCGGTCATAGGGGGTGTGGGCGATCTTTCACAAGACATATCCGACAGCTTGGAACAGGATCGCGGGATCATGTATTCGGCCTTCGGGCTTCCCCTGACCAACGGCAGCTTCGAAGACGTAAACGGCATGATGGCCGCGGGCTGGGGCTTTTATGCCTACAATGATTCGATGTCCGGATGGGAAGAACTGAACGGCGAACGTTTTGAGGTGGTCCATAGCGGCTATCTCGGCATCGACGCATCGGATGGCGGTTTTTCACTGGATATGGACGCAACCCCGGGCAACCTGACCGTGGCTCGAACGCTCGAGGACGCGCGCGACGGGACCCAATATACGGTTAGCTTCGAGGCTGCTGACTATCGCGGAAACAACGGGGTCGAAGTTTGGTTTGGCGGCGAAAAGGTCGGGGACGTCAATCCGACGGGCACCACGATGACCAGCTACAGCTTTGAAATTGAGGGCGGCGCGGGCGACGGTGAAAACCAGCTGGAATTGCGTGGCACAGGGCCTGAAGACAATTATGGCGCCTTCATCGACAATGTTGTCGTGCGATAGCCTGACCCAAAAGCGAAAGTTCACGTTCAAAGTTGTGATCTTCGGGCGGATTCGCGGCTGCCCTGCCTGCTAAGCCAACGAAGCTTAAAACTGCACGATCATCACCAACTTTCCTTGCGGTTCTTAGAGTGCCGCGAAAAACACAGTGCCGCAGCCCCCAAACGCCCTGCGACCTAAGCGCCCAATCGTGACATATCAAGGCTTTCGGTCGCTTTGAGACTGCCGCTAAGCATTGCACGACCCATTTCACAACGCTAGGAATAGGGGCAATTCGAAGTTGCGGGGCCATTGCGCTGGCAATGAAGGACGCCTCGTTGGGAACGACCATATAATTCAGGAGACGCGAGCATGGCGGACGCAGCCGTTCATGGCCACGGACACGAAGACGAACGCGGGTTCTTTACCCGTTGGTTCATGTCCACCAACCATAAAGATATCGGGATCCTCTACCTGCTGGCCTCGGGTTTGGCGGGATTTATTTCGGTGGCCTTCACCGTTTACATGCGCCTTGAGCTTATGGATCCCGGCGTCCAATACATGTGCCTTGAAGGTGCGCGCTTGACCGCGGCCGCGACCGGTGAATGCACACCGAATGGTCATCTGTGGAACGTCTTGATCACCGGTCACGGCATTTTAATGATGTTCTTCGTGGTAATCCCGGCTTTGTTCGGCGGATTTGGAAACTATTTCATGCCGCTGCACATTGGCGCGCCAGATATGGCGTTCCCGAGACTGAACAATTTGTCGTTCTGGCTGTTTGTTGCCGGGACCTCCCTGGCGATCGCGTCTGTCTTGAGCCCAGGCGGCAATGGCCAAGCGGGGTCTGGCGTAGGATGGGTGTTGTATCCCCCCTTGTCGACTAATGAGGGTGGCTTCTCGATGGATTTGGCGATCTTCGCCGTCCACGTGTCCGGTGCTTCATCAATCCTGGGTGCGATCAACATCATCACCACCTTCTTGAACATGCGGGCCCCAGGGATGAGCTTGTTTAAAGTGCCGTTGTTTGCTTGGTCGATTTTCGTGACCGCATGGCTCATTCTTTTGGCCCTGCCCGTTCTGGCCGGCGCCATCACCATGCTGCTGACCGACCGAAACTTTGGCACAACATTCTTTGACCCAGCCGGGGGCGGAGACCCAATCTTGTACCAGCATATTTTGTGGTTTTTTGGTCACCCGGAAGTGTACATCGTGATTTTGCCGGCGTTCGGCATTGTCAGCCACGTCATCTCCACCTTCTCGAAAAAACCCATCTTCGGCTATTTGCCGATGGTTTGGGCGATGATCGCGATTGGGGGTCTGGGGTTTGTGGTATGGGCCCACCATATGTATACAGTAGGGATGTCTCTTACCCAGCAGAGCTATTTTATGCTGGCCACAATGGTCATCGCGGTGCCCACCGGTGTGAAAATCTTCAGCTGGATTGCCACAATGTGGGGCGGCTCGATCAGCTTCAAAACACCGATGCTCTTTGCGGTTGGCTTCTTGTTTTTGTTCACCGTGGGCGGCGTCACCGGCATTGTGCTGTCGCAGGCGGCCGTCGACCGTGCCTATCACGACACATATTATGTTGTGGCACATTTCCACTATGTGATGAGCCTTGGCGCCGTGTTCGGCATTTTTGCGGGTATTTACTACTGGATTGGCAAAATGTCTGGACGCCAATACCCTGAATGGGCAGGCAAGCTGCACTTCTGGGCGTTTTTCATCGGCACCAATGTGACGTTCTTCCCGCAGCACTTCCTGGGTCGGCAAGGCATGCCACGGCGGTACATCGACTATCCGGAGGCGTTTGCTTACTGGAACTATGTCTCCAGCTGGGGTGCGTTCTTGTCCTTTGCCTCATTTCTGTTCTTTATCGGTGTGATCTTCTACACCGTGATCTGGGGCCGCAAAGTGACGCAAGAGGCCTATTGGGGCGGAGAAGCCGATACGCTTGAGTGGACGCTGCCCAACCCCCCTCCGGAGCATACGTTCGAGATCCTGCCCACCCGAGAGCAGTGGGATCGCACACCAGGCCATTAAGGGGGCTATGAACAAAGATTTGGCGAAGGCCCCGGAACACTCTGGGGCCTTTCCAATTTAAAGGAAATTTTTCAATCGTCTTGACCTCAGCCATCGGAAAAACAGCTATCGGTGACCCGTTTCTGTCTTCTTGAGACCCAAAATGCCCTATGAATGGACCCCTGCCCCGTCCCCTCGAGGTTTGAGCCGCGCGCGGCTTTGGCCCCATAAAAGCATGACCCCCGAGGGCTTCGTGTGGTTCATCGCAATCACGGCAATCTTGTTATGTGTCCCTTTGATCCCTTTGCTGGGAAGCTTTGCGTTATGGGGGGTGTTGCCGTTTTTGCTGGTCGCTTTGGCAGGGGTATGGATCGGACTGCAGCGCAACCAACGTGACATGAACCTGAGCGAAGAGCTGGAGCTCAGCCCCGACCGCATTGCGATCATCCGCCACAATGCGCGCGGTCCCGATCAGCAATGGGACGCCAATCCGTATTGGGTTGAGGTCACCCTACACCCCAAAGGCAAAGTCGAAAACTATCTCACATTGCGAGGATCGGACCGAGAGGTGGAGCTGGGCACCTTTTTGTCGCCTGAAGAGCGTTTGAGCCTGCATGCCGAATTGAGGAGCCGCCTGGTGGCGGTGCGCGCACCCGGATAAAAACGCAGTTGACCTAGTTCCAGGCTCAACAGCCCGGACGAGGTGCGGGCGCGCACACCGAGTTAAGGCTCAGCAGATGGGTCATGCCCCAATGTAATGCGGTCGCCACAGGCGCGGAGTGTGCGTCAGACCAAACGGTCTTTGACCATTGGCCCGACGCGACCAAAGTCCATCTGACCGTTGTATTTTGCTTTCAGCGCGCCGATCACCTTGCCAATGTCGCGGATCGAAACGGCTTCGGTTTGTGCGATGGTGGACGCAATTGCGTCGAGGACCTCGGCATCGCTGAGCTGGCGTGGCAGAAAACTCTCGATGATCGCGACTTCGGCCAGCTCGCGTTCTGCCAATTCCAAGCGACCGGCCTCTTCATAACTGCGCGCACTTTCGTGGCGTTGCTTAATCATTTTTGCCAGAATCGCAAGGATATCATCCTGGGTTGCACCATCCGGCTGACCTTCGCCTCGCAAGGCAATGTCCCGGTCCTTGATCGCAGCATTGATCAACCGCAAAGTAGACAAACGGTCTGTCTCTTTGTTTTTCATCGCTGATTTCAAATTGTTCGACAGCTTCTCGCGCAACGGCATTTTTCAACAACTCATGCTATTATTTAAAACCGATTTCCGACTTTACCTTTGCGGACACCTAAAGACAACAGACAGATTTCTTGCTAAGCAATTGAAAACATTTCACTTCGAATCTAGGCGTCGACTTGACCGCGTGCGCCAAGGGGCATAGACACGTGAGCGCGCAGCCACAGGAGTCGCCCGATGTCAGCCGCCGCAGACCGCCCCACCGCTTGTCTCGCCCTGGCCGATGGAACCTTGTTTTACGGCAAAGGGTTCGGTGCGACAGGGAGCGCGCAGGCGGAACTGTGCTTCAATACGGCAATGACCGGGTATCAAGAAATTATGACAGATCCAAGCTATGCGGGTCAGGTCATTACCTTCACTTTCCCCCATATTGGCAATACCGGCGTGACCGCGGAAGATGATGAGACCGCCGATCCTGTTGCGGCTGGCATGGTGGTCAAATGGGACCCAACCGCACCTTCCAATTGGCGCGCGACCGCAGAGCTGACAGATTGGCTCCATGCGCGCGGCCGAATTGGCATAGGCGGCGTCGATACCCGTCGTCTGACCCGTGCGATCCGCCAGCAAGGAGCGCCACATGTGGCCCTTGCACATGACCCGGACGGTAGATTTGATGCAGAACAACTGGTCGCCGCCGCACGCGCGTTCAAAGGGCTAGAGGGATTGGATCTGGCCAAAGATGTGACCTGCACCCAAAGTTATAAATGGACCGAACAACGCTGGGCTTGGCCGGAGGGCCATAAGCCACGGACGGAGCCGGGCCATAAAGTTGTGGCTGTTGATTATGGCGCCAAGCGCAATATCCTGCGTTGTCTGGCTTCGGCGGGCTGCGATGTCATTGTCATGCCCGCCACAGCCACTGCGGAAGACGTATTGGCCCATCAGCCCGCCGGTGTGTTTTTGTCCAATGGACCGGGCGATCCCGCTGCAACCGGCAGCTACGCCGTTCCAATGATCAAAGGGGTGCTCGAGGCAGATTTGCCTGTATTTGGTATCTGTCTTGGCCATCAGATGTTGGCACTGGCCTTGGGTGCGCGGACCATCAAGATGAACCACGGCCATCACGGTGCAAACCACCCCGTCAAGGATCTCGAGACTGGAAAGGTTGAAATAACCTCGATGAACCACGGCTTTACGGTTGACAGCCAAACCTTACCGAGCGGTATTTTGGAAACCCATCGTAGCCTGTTCGACGGATCGAATTGTGGAATCCGGATGGTTGATCGACCGGTGTTCAGCGTGCAATATCACCCTGAGGCTTCACCTGGCCCGCAAGACAGCTACTACCTGTTCGAGCGCTTTGTCACAGCAATGCAGGACCGGGTGCCCGCATAACGACATATTGGTCGTTAACCCGCCATTAACTGAGAATTCGTAAGGTCGGGGCAACCGCATCGGTGCGGACCCGGCTCAGAGTTTTCTATGACAGCACCTTCGTTGCGATTTAAAGCTGACCTTTCTGCACCAGTGTTAAGCCAGGACCCGGCAGATGCGCTTGATGAACTATGTGCCGCGGGCCACCTGAGCGGCCGGACCCGGCGTACGGCGCGTCAGATGGCCAATGATCAGGAAACTTCGGTTTCGGATATATTGGTGGCGGCGGGATGGGCTGAACCGGACATCCTGTCGCAAGCCAATCGCCGCCGTTGGGGCGCGGAGCCTGCAGATCTTGCGAGCCATCCACCGCCCCGCGCGTTGATTGACCAGGTCGGGGTTGAAGTATGTTTGCGCTATGGGCTGATCCCGTGGCGCAAATTCGCCGGCGGCGTTGTGATCGCCTGTGCGGACCCGGCGAAATTCGACCGCCATGTTGATCTTATTCCGGCCGAACTGGGCCGCCCGATTATGGCCTTGGCCGATCGGTCCGAAATTCAGTCTTGTATCGCAAACCTCTATAAAGATGCATTGATTGTTCGGGCAGAGACGCGTGGCGAACCGGGGATGACCTGTCGCAGCCTTGCACCCGTTCACCCAAAATGGGTGGTCGCCGCAATCGCTTTGTTGGCCCTTGTCACCTTCTTGAGCCCAACCATCATGGCGCGGGCCGCGTTCATGCTTACACTGACGGTGCTTCTGCTCACAACGGCGCAAAAGGTCATCATGGCGGCAGCAGCTGCCTGGGTCGACCGACGCTCAAAACTCGTCAGTCCAGTCGATACTGGCCGTATCGACCGCGCCCCTGCCATCACCCTGTTCGTGCCGCTGTTGCGAGAAGCGGAAGTCGCCGCAAAATTGATCACCGCGATGGAAGCGCTGCGGTATCCACGGGCGTTGCTTGAAATCATGGTCTTGGTTGAAGAAGACGACAGCATTACCCAAGCCGCGCTTGGCGATTTGCACCTGCAGCCGCATATGCGGATGATTTTAGTTCCTCAGGGCAGTCTGAAAACCAAGCCAAGGGCAATGAACTACGCGCTGCCATTTGCACGCGGCGATATCATCGGCATTTATGATGCCGAGGATCGTCCCGAACCCGATCAGCTGCTCAAAGTTGCCGCCGCATTCGCCACGGCGCCGACCGATGTGGCTTGTTTGCAAGGCCGTCTGGCGTTCTACAACACACGCCAAAACCTGTTATCGCGCTGCTTTGCCTTGGATTATGCAGTCTGGTTCCGGATGATGTTGCCTGGGCTCGCGGCCCTTAACATGCCTATTCCATTGGGTGGGACAACAGTGTTCATCCGCCGCCATGTGATTGACAAGCTCGATGGATGGGACGCCCATAATGTGACTGAGGATGCGGAATTGGGCTTTCGGATATATTGCGCGGGCTACCGCGTGCAATTGCTCGACAGCACCACGTTCGAGGAAGCCAATTGCCATGTGTGGCCTTGGATCAAACAACGATCACGCTGGATGAAGGGCTATTTGAAAACATGGCTCATGCTGATGCGGAAACCTGCGCGATTGCTCGACCGCATGGGGCTGGCAGGTTTTTTAAGCTTTCAGATCCTTGTGCTGGCGCCGGTAGGATCTGCGCTAACGGCCCCTGTATTATGGTCTTTGATCTTGCCAATACTGGGCTTTGGCCATGTGATGCTAGAGGGCTGGAGCGCACCCGGACTTACCGGTGTCCTGGCGTCATTGTTCATCTGCGAAGCCGTTACGCTCGGGATATTCGCGCGCGTTGCGATCGCGCATGACTTGCGTCATGTGCTGCCTTGTGTGGCCGCGTTGCCGGTTTATTTCTTGCTGGCCACGCCGGCAGCGATCCGGGCCCTCGTTGAAACAGCGTTAAACCCCCATCACTGGGAGAAAACCAGCCATGGCCTCAGTGAGATGCATGGGCCGATTCAAAAAACCGCCACAGAACGAGGCAGCCTGCGCCGCAACGCGGTTTGATCCAAGGACAGTTTCACCACTTAGGGTGTTTCAGCAGAAAAAAATGTCCACTTGAAAGCGGTCCAGGCCGCACAAGCCGTTGATTCTTCAGGGAGACAGCTGTCTGCTTCGGCGGTCGCCGGACCGGAGGCTGCCAACCAAAATCCAGCAAAGACCGTTACAGCAAACCCTGCGACCAGTCCTACACTGGTGGTCCAATTTCCCGCAACAGGACGATCTTGGGTCGTGGCAATATCGGCCGGATCCAAATCTGGCAACTGATCACGCGCGGCAGACATTTGATCGGATCTCACAGTCATCGTTATTCTCGTCCCAAACTGGGTTAACTCATAATATTAACCAAGCTTTGACAACGATATTGGGCAATAATGGGGCAGATTCACGCCATTTCAGAGAAATTTCTGCCCTGATTTGGCCCAAAACCCAGATCAGAACGCCGCCGCATCGATCTTCAGACGCACCTCGAACGCGATTGAAATATGGGCCTTCAACGCAGTCGTGGCGCCATCTTCGTCGCGCGACTCGATTGCCGATACGATGCGTCCATGCTCGTCCAAGGCTTTTTCACCCCGTCCATCCACAGCCAGAGACGTCGTCGCCATCAGGGCCATCGACCGGTGCACCAGATCCAATTGCTGCACCAGAAACCGATTATGCGAGGCCAAATGGATCTGTTTGTGGAACCGTCTGTTTGCCTTGGCCAATGCACCAGGATCGTCCAGCAACTCTGTGTCCGCGATCACCATCTCGCGCAACACCCTGATTTCTTCGTCCGCGGCATGTCGTGCCGCCAAGCGCGCCGCGAGACCTTCGAGCTCGGTGCGAACAGCATAAAGCTCAGCCATTTGGCTGTGATCCAGCGAGGCCACGATCAAGGATCGACCATCGCGGGCCAGCAGTGATTGCGTCTCCAGACGCTGCAATGCTTCGCGAATTGGCGTCCGCGAGACCCCGAAGCGATCCGCCAGATCGCTTTCCACCAACCGGTCACCAGGCCTGAAATCACCGCCATCGATTGCGCCCAAGATCATGTCATACGCATCGCGCTGATGAGATTTCGGGTCCGCCATCTCGCCTGTCCTTTTCGTGTGGTATGCAATTGTATCCCATTGTTTGGCGCGCGCCAAGTGCCGCTTGCCCTGCCCGCAGACGTGATCTAGACCTCGTCCATGATCGCAAGTTCGTTTTCACATGTCGACACTTGGGTGTTCGACCTCGACAATACGCTCTATCCACCGGAGGCTGCTCTTTTTGACCAAATCGAGGTCAAGATGACCGCTTTTGTCATGGACGCGTTGGGCGTCGACAGAGCGGAAGCGGACCAGTTGCGGGCCCAGTATTGGCGTGAGCATGGCACCACGTTGGCGGGTTTGATGGATCTTCACAGCATTGATCCTGGTCCCTATTTGCACGAGGTCCACGATATTTCAATGCATCCGCTTGAGCCCGCACCGGATCTGGCCGCCGCATTGGCGGCTCTGCCGGGCCGTCGGATCGTCTATACCAATGGGACCGCGCCCTATGCCCAGCGCGTGATAGAAGCGCGTGGCCTAAGCGGTCTGTTTGATGCTGTCTATGGGGTCGAGCACGCAAATTTCCGACCCAAACCGGAAGTGCAGGCCTTTCAAACCGTCTTCGCTCTGGATGGCGTGAACCCCAAGACCGCAGCGATGTTCGAGGACGAACTGCGAAATCTACACGCGCCGTTCCATCTGGGGATGCAAACGGTGCATGTCGCTCCTTCGCCTGTCGCCTCAGATCACGTCCATCACCATACCTCTGATTTGACGCAATTTTTGCAATTCTTGCGCAAATAGGGCTGACACTGCCAGGATCGGACCTGCGACAGCCTGTCTCTGTCACGCGGTTCGGCACCGGCCTAGATCCATAAAAGATGCTGAAACTGCGCCAAGAGATTGGCTGGTTCACAGCAGCCTTGGCTTTTTATATTTCTCCCACGAGGTTGCGTGGCGCTGGCACCACGATCAAAACTGCAACCTCAACAGACACGCCGGAGGCATCCATGTCGGAGACATCTGATATTCTGGTCAGCGGCGCCGGTCCTTCAGGATTGGCGGCCGCGATTGCATTCGGTGCCGCAGGGTTCGAAGTGACCTGCATCGACCCGACACCCCCTGTGACCTCAGATACCGATCCCGGCGCCGACACCCGAACCACCGCAATTTTGCAACCGGGCCGCGATCTACTGGCCAGCTGTGGTGTGTGGGATCGCCTTGCACCGTTTGCCACCGCGCTGCAAGTCATGCAGATCATGGACACCACCCGAAAAGAACCAATCCAAAAAGCTTTCGATGCGTCCGATTTGGGCGATGCCCCGTTTGGATGGAACTTGCCCAATTGGCTGATCCGACGTGAAATGGTTGCGCAGTTGGCCGAAATGCCCAACGTCACTTTGCGATCCGGGGTCGGCTTTTCCGGCATGATCCCGCGGACCGCCCACGCCAAGATTCGTCTCAGCGATGACAGCACGGTGACGGCAAAGCTGGTGGTGGCCGCTGATGGGCGTCACTCCGCTGTTCGCAAGGCCTGCGGCATTGATGTGCGCACAACACATTATGGCCAAAAGGCCCTCGCCTTCGCGGTCAATCACGTGCAGCCGCATCACAATGTCTCGACCGAAGTGCACCACTCGGGCGGGCCATTTACACTGGTGCCATTGGCTGATCTGAACGGGATGCCCCGTTCGGCGGTGGTGTGGATGGAAACCGGGAACACCCCTGCGCGATTGGCGGCCCTCCCCGAGGCGCAGTTTAATGCAGAAGCCACGGAACGCTCAGGCGGCGTGCTTGGAGAACTGACATTGTGCAGCCGCCGTGCTGTCTGGCCGATCATCAGCCAGATCGCTCAGCGTTTTGACGGCCCGCGCAGCGCGTTGATGGCCGAAGCCGCCCATGTGGTCCCACCGATCGGGGCACAAGGCCTGAACATGAGCCTTGCCGACCTGCGACTGTTGCTCGAGCTGGCTCAAAAAAACCGCGCTGACCCGGGTTCAGCAGATATGCTGAACGCCTATTCCAGGGCCCGCTGGTCGGACGTTCAGGCCCGCGTCTTTGGAATTGATGCGCTCAACCGCACGTCGATGGCCAGCAATCGAACAGTTCAGGCCCTGCGCCGAACCGGTGTTGCCGCGCTGCATGATTTGAAACCTGTGCGCACCCTTGCGATGCGCATGGGGCTTGGTGCGCGCGGCTAAAGCACCTGATCAAGCGCTGGGGTCAACCGGGCCAGCGTGGCGTTGACATCATATAATTTGTCCAAGCCAAACAGACCCAGCCGAAACGTGCGAAAATCGTCAGGCTCATCGCATTCCAGCGGCACGCCCGCGGCAATCTGCATGCCAAGCGCTGCAAATTTCGATCCGTTTTGCACATCGGGATCATCCGTGTAGCTGACGACAACGCCGGGGGCTCCAAAGCCCTCGGCTGCCACGGACCGCACGCCTTTGTCTGCCAAATAGGACCGCACAGCCCGGCCAAGTTGCCATTGCTTGTCCTTCAGCTTGTCAAAACCGTAAGCCTTGGTCTCAAGCATCACGTCGCGGAACTGGCGCAGCGCGTCGGTTGGCATTGTGGCATGATAGGCATGCTTGCCAGCCTCGTATACCTGCATGATCGCGCGCCATTTTTTCAGATCTATGGCAAAACTGCTCGACGCTGTCTCAGCCAGCTTCGCCTCAGCCCGCGCAGACAACATCACCAAACCCGCACAGGGCGAAGCGCTCCAGCCTTTTTGCGGCGCCGAGATCAGAATATCGACGCCTGTCGCCGCCATATCGACCCAAACGCAACCGGACGCAATACAATCAAGCACCACCAACGCGCCCACCTGATGCGCGGCATCTGCCATCCGCGTGATATAGGCATCCGGTAAAATGACCCCGGCCGATGTTTCCACATGCGGTGCGATCACCAGATCCGGCCGCTCATCCTTGATCCGCGCGACAACGTCCTCAATCGGCGCTGGCGCAAATGGGGTGCGCGTGTCATTTCCGGTCTGGCGCGCTTTCATCACAATCGCTTCCGAGGTCAGCCCGCCAGCCTCGAAAATTTGGCTCCACCGATACGAAAACCAGCCATTGCGCACGACCAGCGCCTTGCGCCCTTCGGCAAATTGACGCGCCACGGCCTCCATTCCAAAAGTGCCACCGCCCGGTACGATCGCCACAGCTTCGGCGCTGTATACCTCGCGCAGCATGCCCGAGATGTCTCTCATCACATCCCCAAATGCCGCCGACATCGAGTTCAAGGAGCGGTCCGTGAACACAACCGAAAATTCTGACAAACCCTCTGGGTCGATTGTATCAAGCAAAGCGTTCATGCGTCCATCTCCTCACTGACGTTCATCGCAACCTACGTTTGAGCGCGGTTACGGCAAGTCCTTTCGCGGCAAAAAGTCATAAAAATCGACCTCGACCCACAAGTGCCAATTCCTGACCCGCACATCAAAAGGCGCTTAACCGATGTCAGCTCTGCCGCGGCCCGCTTGAGGGCCGATCATACGAAGGATGGTTTTTGGCAGGCACGCGCACTCTAGCCCAATGGACCGGGTCTGCGTTCTTCGCTTAACAGCACATTTGCTTCGACCTCGCCGACCCCCGGCAATGTCATAATCCGGCGGCGCAGAATACGCTCAAAATCGCTCAGATCCCGGGCCACCACGCGCAGCCGATAATCGTAGGCTCCAAGCACATGTTGGATCAACTGAACCTCGGGGATCGCGGTGATCGCGTGCTCGAAATCGGCGACCGAACTGCGCCCTTTCGTGGCCAGCTTGACACCCAAAAAAACGGTTACATCAAACCCCAATTTTGCGGCATCCAAACGTACGCGGCGGCCGCGCAACACACCCGCATCTTCCAAGCGTTTGATCCGCCGCCAAGTCGCCGGTTGACTTAGCCCCACGCGCCGCCCCAGAGCACTGGCTGGCTGGCGCGCATCACCCGCCAGCGCCCGCAGGATTGCGCGGTCTGTCTCGTCAAGATCAACGCTCATAGCGGCAGTGCCTCGTCGTCTTTGACTGTGCTAATCAGCATCAGTTGTTCGATGTCTTGAATATGTGGCAGCGTCAAAATACGCTCTCGATACGTTTGGGTATAGTGGCCCATATCTCGCGCGAGCACTGTCAACCGCAGATCGACCCGCCCCAAAAATGTCTGGATCTCGGTCACTTCGGGCACCACGCGGGCCGCTGCGATCATCTCGTCGAATGCATTTGTCTGGGTTTTGTCAAGCGTGATCCGCAGGCTGACTTCGACACCATACCCCAAGGCCCGCCAGTCAATCACGGCCTCGACGGCTTGCAAAACACCTGATGCCGCCATCCGCTCCAGCCGACGCCAGGCCACAGCAGAAGACACCCCCGCCCGCTCAGCCAAATCCGCTGTGCTGGCGCAGGGATCCGCTTGCAAATACCGCAAAAGCCGTTTGTCTGTGTCATCCTGCATGGATTTTTCTTTTATATATAAATATGCGCATGTATTTTACTAATATTCTTTCTTTTTTGTCCATATTGAACCCAATTTCGCCCCAAGACAGCGCATGATGCCACTATAACACACAGAACTGGAGAAAGACCTATGCGCGTATATTATGACCGCGATTGTGACGTGAACCTGATCAAGGACCTGAAGGTTGCGATCCTGGGCTATGGCAGTCAGGGCCACGCTCATGCGCTGAATCTGCGCGATTCTGGCGCCAAAAATCTTGTCGTTGCGCTGCGCGAAGGCTCTGCATCGGCGAAAAAAGCCGAAGCGGAAGGCCTGACAGTCATGGGTATCGCCGAGGCGGCAGCTTGGTGCGACGTCATCATGTTCACCATGCCCGACGAGTTGCAAGCTGAGACCTACAAAAAATATGTCCACGACAATATCCGCGAAGGCGCGGCAATTGCGTTTGCCCACGGCCTGAACGTGCATTTTGGTTTGATCGAGCCAAAGCCGGGCGTCGATGTCATCATGATGGCGCCCAAAGGCCCTGGTCATACGGTACGCGGAGAGTTTTCCAAGGGCGGCGGCGTGCCTTGCCTTGTGGCAGTTGATCAAAACGCATCCGGCAGAGCTTTGGAAATCGGCCTGTCGTATTGCTCGGCGATCGGAGGCGGCCGCTCAGGCATCATCGAGACCAATTTCCGCGAGGAATGCGAAACCGATCTGTTTGGCGAGCAAGCCGTGCTATGCGGCGGTCTTGTCGAGCTGATCCGCATGGGCTTTGAGACCCTGGTCGAAGCGGGATATGCGCCTGAAATGGCCTATTTCGAGTGTCTGCACGAGGTGAAACTCATCGTCGATCTGATCTATGAAGGCGGCATTGCCAACATGAACTACTCGATCTCCAACACCGCTGAATATGGCGAATATGTCTCAGGCCCGCGTATCCTGCCCTACGACGAGACCAAGGCAAAGATGAAAGCGGTTCTGACCGATATTCAAAATGGCAAATTCGTGCGCGACTTCATGCTTGAAAACGCTGTCGGCCAGCCGTCTTTCAAAGCAACACGTCGGATCAACGACGAACACCAGATTGAGCGCACCGGAGAGACCCTGCGCGGCATGATGCCGTGGATTTCCGCGGGCAAGATGGTCGACAAGGCGCGCAACTGATTTTGCAAGATGGATCTGCTGAGGCGGGTCCATCTGCGCTGGTGCATCCGCGCAAAAGGTGTGGATGTTCCAGCGGCTCAAGCCCCGATCAAGCGAGCCACCGGCCGCGCTTTTTTGTAACACGCTTTCGCTAAAACGGTTTCAGCTGTCATTGCGACAACTTGGAGCCAACACGAGCGGTTTTTCGCTGTCATCCCAGATCTGCCGTCCCGGCGCGGTCTTGGCTGGGCGCGCAGGACACCTGCCAAATCGCAAAGATGGCCTTCCAACACGCTAATGACTTCAATACCGCGCGCCGTCGCGTTTCGGCATGGGTCAGCCCAAAACCCTGGCGTTCGACCCCGTGGGGCCCCAACGCGCCCTGGCGGTGCTGCAAAGACCTGGCAGATCCCGTGTGATCCTTCCAAAAGAATGAAGTAGATTTGGAAACCCAAGGGGCCCATCACGATCCAAATTCGAACCGAAATGCGTTCGCGCCGCATTTGTTTGTCGAACATACAAAGATGACCCACGACATCGCGAGCGCCGAAGGCCACACCATTGCATAAGCTTTGCAAAATCCGTGGGTCTTTTTCGGAGAGATCAGGCTCACTGTGCAGCTTTGAGCGCCGCGCAAATGTGCTGTACCACGTGTTTCATAAGCTCCGCATCCGTCGCTTCGGCCATAACACGGATCAGCGGCTCGGTGCCGGATTTGCGGATCAGCAAACGACCTTTTTGCGCCAATTGCGCTTCACCATGCGCAATCGCCGCTTGAACCGAGGCAACAGATAACGGATCTGTCCCTGCAGCATAGCGTATGTTTTGCAACACTTGGGGATAAGGCTCGAACACTTGTCGCAACGCACTTGCAGGCTTGCCAGATCGGACCATCTGAGCCAAAAACTGCAATCCGGCGATCAAACCATCGCCGGTGGTGGCATATTCGGTCATCACGATATGGCCGGACTGCTCACCCCCCAAATTAAAACCGCCTGCACGCATGGCTTCGACAACATAGCGATCTCCAACGTCGGTGCGTTTTAAGGTCATGCCCTGCGATGCAAGGTATTTTTCAAGTCCCAGATTGCTCATGACGGTGGCCACCAACGTGTCGTTGGCAAGCCGACCTTCTGCCTTCCAGCCGCTGGCAAACAACGCCATGATCTGATCTCCATCCGCGACCGCACCCGTCTCGTCAAGAATCATCACACGGTCGGCATCGCCATCCAGACAGATCCCGACATGGGCGCCATGATTCAAAACTGCATCGGCGGCTGCATCGACATGGGTTGAACCGCATGCCACGTTGATATTTTTCCCATTGGGCGTCACGCCAACAGGGATGACTTCGGCACCGAGCTCCCAAAGCACAGTGGGCGCGGCTCGATACGCAGCTCCGTTGGCGCAATCGATCACCACTTTCAGCCCATCCAACCGCAACGCATTGGGGAAAGTCGATTTTGCGCGCTCCATATACCGAAACAGACCGTCATCAATGCGCTTGGCCCGCCCGATATTTTCGGGATGTGCAACGCGAATTTCACCAGCCAAGATCTCTTCAATTTCAGCTTCCACCGCATCCGACAGTTTGAAGCCGTCCGGGCCGAAGAATTTTATTCCGTTGTCAAGATGCGGATTGTGGCTGGCGGAGATCATCACCCCCAGATCGGCCCGCATCGACCGGGTCAACAAGCCGACGGCCGGGGTCGGCACGGGGCCCAGCAACAACACATTCATGCCGGTCGAGGTCAGCCCAGCAGTTAATGCATTTTCCAGCATATACCCCGAGAGCCGCGTGTCTTTGCCAATCACCACCCGGTGCGCAACGCTTTGGTCGCGACGAAAATAGCGGCCGACCGCCGCGCCCAATTTCAGCGCCACCTCAGCAGTCATGGGATAGGTGTTGGCGCGCCCACGCACACCATCCGTGCCAAAAAGCTTACGGGTCATAACGGGTCTCCGGCTGAAAAAGGGCGTTGCGCATCGCAAGCGCCTGGCGGGTTTGCGCCACATCATGAACACGCAGAACTTGAACGCCGCACGCGGCTCCATGCAGGGCCAACGCAACCGAGCCCATCAAACGGTCGGCCGCATCGGCCACACCCGTAAGCGTTCCGATAAAACGTTTGCGCGACGCCCCCAGCACCAGCGGACACCCAAGCGCATGAAAAAGCGGCAAATGACGCAACAAGATCAGATTGTGATCCAGTGTCTTACCAAAGCCGATGCCGGGATCCAGCAAAATACGCGCGGCGGATATACCTGCGCTCACCGCGCGGTCTCGAACCATGCGCAAAAAATCAAAAACATCCAATAAAACGTTGGAATAATGTGGATTTTTTTGCATCGTTTCAGGCTCTCCCTGGGCATGCATCAAGCAGACAGGCGTCGCCGCGGCAGCCATTGTAGCGCACATTCGCGGATCATATTGCATGGCCGAGACGTCGTTGATCAGCCTTGCGCCTGCATCAACGGCCGCCTGCGCCACGGATGCTTTGCGGGTATCAATAGAGATCACCAGCCGGTCATTGACCTGGCAGAGGGCATCAATGATCGGCGCTGTGCGGGCGATCTCGTCTTCGGGTCGCACAAAGGTGGCGCCTGGTCGAGTGCTCTCACCTCCGATATCCAAAATGGTCGCCCCGTCCTGTGCCAATGTCCGGCAGCGGGTCAGGGCCGCGCTCGGCGCATTGAATTTGCCGCCATCCGAAAAACTGTCAGGCGTGGTGTTCAAAATCCCCATAAGGTGTGGGCGGTCCATCCTCAGCCCCGCCAACGGCGCGCGCATATTGCACAAAGCGGCCGTCACATCGGCGGATAAATCCGCAGCGGGCACAATCCAAGAGGACCTGTCGCGCGCATGCATCCGGACATGAGAGAAATATGCCGGTCCACCAGCCAACGGCACTGCCCCCGGCATGTCTAAAGCGCAGATCAGAGGTTCGGGATACACGCTCATTGGGGGGCTGTATTCGCGTTATGGCGGGCAATTGGCAATCGCGATTCGGGCGCTGCCGCGTTGCCCAAAAGGATCACACGCTCGGCCCCTAGCGTTTCTGCCAACCAGATCGACAGCGCGACAGGGTCAGTCGCAGCGGGCGTGGCATCGGTGGCATCCAGAACCAGTTTCGACGGCGCCCAAACGGTCATTTTGCCATTGCGCAACGCCCAGTCGATCTCGGTCCGACTGTCGACGACAACGCAACGCGGATCGCGAGCCGCGAGGACCCAAGCGCGTTGTTCGAGATGCAGCAAATCGATCCGCCGCTGCGCAGGTCCATGCGCCGTCTGCGGACCCGGATGCGTGGCATCTGGGGCCATCACCAGCACGCAAGGGGGGGTGGCCGCCGCCAAATGGTCAAGCCAGGCTCTCAAATAATCTGATGTCAGCATGTCCGCGGCCAGATAGGCCACCTGGCTGGGTGGCACGGTCAATTCAAGGCCCGTGGGTGTTAGGGTCTCCCTTGATCGCATGATCTCGACCCCAAGTTTGAACGCGCCCCGGTCGAGCTTTTCGATGCGCACAAAAACTTTCCCAGCCAATGGATCATGCAGGATCAACTCAGCCACGCGCTCGGCCAGTGTTTCCAACAAATTCAAACGATTATCGGCAAGCGCTGCGTGGATTGCCTCGGTGATGGTGTCATAGGACAGCACTTGATCGACGTCATCGGCCAATGCGCCCGCCATTGTCTGGACCTCGACCACCACATTGAACCGGATGCGCTGGGTGGCGCCGCGTTCGGGCTGGAATGCACCGATTTCGGTATCCAAAATGTAGTCACGCAAAGAAATCCGGTCTGGCAGCGACGCTGCGGTGATTGCCTCAGCGCGCGCTTCGGGATGCGCGAATGCCAATGCGGTTTCATCAAACATTCGGGCAGGCATGGCGGAAGACTTTCATCGAGAACGCGACTCAGTCCCTAACGAAAACGTCACAGCTGTGCAAACCTTGCCGAGACTTTTCGAGCCTCTGCTGATCTTACCGCGACGCAGACCGGGATGGATAGTTTTGGGTATAAAACACGTGCACACCGTATTGTGCCACGCGATTGTATTGGCGTGCCCAGCGGGGGCTCACAGAGGTCGCATGATAATGGGTGGCCCCATGTGTCAAACCGCGCGGCAGACCCGCAATCGCGCGTTTCGCAATCTTGCCGACATCAGTCCAAGCCTTTGGTTCCGTCACCAATTCAGGTTTTCCATCGCAGGTATAGCTGAACTGGCACCCATGGATCCGACCCGTACCTTGGTTGACAACACCGCAAATACTGTTGGGATAATTCTTTGCATCAACGCGGTTCAGGATGACTTCGGCCACCGCGAACTGACCTTTCACCGTTTCACCGCGCGCTTCAAAATACAGCGCCTCAGCCAGACAGTGCCATTCGGCATTGCCGATCGCATTGGGCTGCGCGTCCAACCAAGCCTGAGTATAAGCAAACCCATCCGGCAGCGCCTGCGTGAGGCTTCGGCGGGTGGTCAGCTGTTCAAGCCTCGCCGCTGGCACGGAGCCGAGCCCGGCTTGTTCCGCATTGAACAATGACCCCATCTGCGTTTCCAACGCTTCGAGCGGGTTTGATCTGGAGCTGGCGGTAACATCAGCATAGGCAGCGCTGATGATGAACACACAGCCCACGATGGCAGCAATCGTGTGCTTTACTAACAATGTCTCGACCTCAGTCGTTGTTTTCAGGTGCCGACATCCCCACGGCCGACTTGACGTCTTTGGTAAGCCGCGAAACGGGCTCGGACTAGGCGCGGTTGGGGCAACTTGTCGGCGATGTGGCGGCAGCGCCACTATATTTTGCCATAGTTAATTGCCGCTTAATGAAGCTGGGCTGCGAAAAGCCTGCCCTAGCAAATTGAAACGACGTGGTTTTTTTTCGGACGGCGCATCGGTGAGTGCCAAATGTGCAGCGGCAAGCCGGGCAATGGGCACACGGAATGGCGAACAGCTGACATAGGTAAAACCCGCCTTGCGACAAAAATCAATCGAATCGGGGTCGCCGCCATGTTCGCCGCAAACAGACAGGGTGATATCCGGCCGGACTTTGCGGCTGCGTTCAGCGGCAATCGTTAACAGCTCGCCAACGCCGTCCCCGTCCAATGTATGAAACGGATCTTCCGGAAACACACCCTGATTGACATATTCACCCATGAAACGCCCCGCATCGTCGCGGCTCAGCCCATAGGTCATCTGGGTCAAGTCATTGGTTCCGAAGGACAGAAAATCAACCTGATTGGCAATATCGCCTGCGCGCAAGGCCGCACGGGGTGTTTCCACCATCACGCCCAGCCGAAAATCGAAATTGAGCGAAGTTTGCGCGCGGACTTCGGCTGCGACGGCATCAATGCGGGCCCGAACCAATTCAACCTCACGCTTGGCAGACACCAGCGGGATCATGATCTCGGGGACAATTGGCACGCCGCGCTGCGCGGCCAGAACGGTGGCCTCAAAGATGGCGCGGGCCTGCATATCGTAAATCTCGGGCACGGTTATTCCAAGGCGCACGCCCCGCATGCCCAGCATGGGGTTGAACTCCTGCAGCTCGGCCACCCGCTGGGTGACATCCGACATCGGCAAATCAAGCGCTTCAGCAAGGGCCCGCATCCCGTCGCGCGAATGAGGCAGGAATTCGTGCAAGGGCGGATCAAACAAACGGATGCAGACAGGCTGACCGCGCATGGTTTCGAACAATTGCATGAAATCGTCACGCTGCATCGGCAAAAGGCGCGCCAAAGCTGCGGCCCGCTCGTCGGGAGCCTCGGCAAAAATCATTTCGCGCATCAGGGTCAGACGCGCCTCTTCGAAAAACATGTGTTCCGTGCGGCACAGCCCAATACCATTGGCCTCAAACAGGCGCGCGGTTTCCGCGTCGCTGGGGGTATCGGCATTGGCGCGCACGTCGATATCACGCGCATCGTCGGCCCACGCCATCAAAGTGCGAAACGCGTCATCTAAAGCCGCCTCTTCCAACGCGACCGCCCCCGGCAAAACGGCTCCGTCGGTTCCGTCGAGGGTGATGACCGCACCTTCAGAGAGGGTTGTGCCGTTGGCCAACGTGATGGTCTGTGCACGTTCGTCGATCGAGATATCATCCACACCCACCACACAAGGCAGCCCAAGGCCGCGCGCAATCACCGCCGCATGGCTGGACATGCCGCCGCGCTCGGTGAGCACGCCATCGGCGGAATACATGCCACGAATATCCTCCGGCGAGGTTTCTCGGCGCACCAAAATACATGCCTCGCCACGTGCGGCAAATTCCTGCGCGGTATTGGCGCTGAACACAATCTGTCCCGTCGCAGCGCCCGGACTGGCGGCGATGCCACGCGCAATTGGGGCACGCTCAACGTTCGGCCCCACTTGACGGTGCAACAGTTCGGACAGCGCACGCGGTTCGACCCGCAGCAGTGCATCCTGATGGCTGATCACATTGCGCTCTGCCAAATTCACTGCAATCCGGACCGCCGCGCGCGAATTGCGGGGCACACGCACGGCATCGAGCACTTTCAAGGTGGAGTTGGTCAGTGTAAATGCAATTTGCATTTCTTCGCGCAGACCGGTGCGCAGGTGATCGCCGACGCTGATCAGCTCTTGAAACGCCACGGGCGCGATGTCTTCCAACGAGGGTCCGCGCGGATCGCTGGACAGATAAAGCGCGCCATCGCCCTGCAATGCTGCACTTTCGCTGCTGTGGCTGATATACCGTCCAGTGATTTGCGGTTGGCCAGTGCTCGATGATACAAACTGGATCAAACCAGTGCCGCTTTCGACCTCACCCATCCCAAGAGACATTTCTTGAACCACCAGTCCCAAACCGGCGTTTTGCGGCGCGCCGCGGGCTTGGCGCAACAGCCGCGCGCTTGTGCTGTCCCAGGCCCGCGCCATAGATTTCAGCACATGGGTCAGCTGCACAGCAGGGTCTTGCGGGAACGGTTCGTCTGTCTCGTTTGTATAGGCCTCAAGCGCCATCTGCAGCGTGTCACGGCTGGGATGTTCACAAACCGGAAATTCTTCCGGGTCCAGACGTGCCACCTCGACCGCGTAGTTGTGGATGAACCGCAAATACAACCCGCGCGCCACATGTGAGTTGACCTGCTCAGACAGGCTGACCAGCTGCGCGTCATTCATGCCGATATCAAGCACCGCGCCGGGACCGCCCCAAACCGAGCGCTCCGGGCTGGGCCGCACGGTCACCAGCGGATCGGGGCCAAAGTGGCTGAGCAGCGCGGCGCTGTCAAAGCGCTGGCCTTGGGCAATCCGGCGCACCGTATCGCACGACAACGCGATCGTTTTGGGCACCGGCATATTCAGACGGATCAACCGTTGCAGGCATTTTGCCCGCGCCCCGAACGTGGCGTCGCTCATCGCCGCGGTCTGGGTTATCTCAATATAATCAACACCGTTCTGCACTGCTGCCCCTCTCGATTCGAGGCAAAGCATAAGGATAGGCTGGGGACGTGCATAGCGCTGAGTGTGTGGTGCGGCAGCGCGCCGCTTAGAGACCGTGGCCCGCGGTTGGGTGCATCGCCAGGCAGTTTTGGCTAGCCTTCGATTTTGGCCAGCGCGGCCACTTGGCCGCACGTGGCGCGGATGCGGTGCAGCAGGTTCAAACGGTTGCGCCGGAGGACCTGACTGTCGGCATTCACTTGCACAGACGTAAAGAACGCATCAATCGGGGTGCGCAGGCGGGCCATTGCAGACATCGCGGCCCTGAAATCTTCTGATTGCAATGCGGGCGCGATCGCGGCCTCGGCACTGTCGAGGGCTGTGAACAAGGCCCGCTCCGCATCCGTTTCGGCAAATTGGACTTCTGCACCAAAACTGTATTCGACACCGTCTTTTGTCTCGGCCTGGCCCAAGATATTGGCCGCCCGTTTAAAGCCCTGGATCAGGTTTTCGCCATCCTCGGTGCTGAGGGTTTCCGACAACGCCTCTGCACGTTTGACCAGCAGAGTGAGATCGTCATTGTTGGGCATCGCAAGGCAGGCATCGATGACGTCATGGCAGATCCCTTTATCTTTCAGAAACACCTTCAGGCGGTCATGAAAGAAAGAAAGCAGGTTGGTCGCTGTCTGCGTGTCTTGCAAAAGCACGTCCTCGGGTCCAGACGGCTCGAAGGTTTCGAGATGGGCCGCCACAACCGCGACAAGCGAGACCCGCACTTTGTTTTCAAGCACCAAACGGATCACGCCCAGCGCAGCCCGGCGTAAGGCAAACGGATCCTTACTGCCGGTGGGTTTTTCATCGATCGCCCAAAACCCGGTCAGCGTGTCAATCTTGTCGGCCAGTGCCACTGCGATGCTGACGGGCGCGCTCGGCACGTCATCTGAGGGGCCAAGAGGTTGGTAATGTTCGATGCAGGCCTCTGCAATCTGGGACGGATGGCCTGCCGGTTTGGCATAGTATTTGCCCATCACACCTTGCAACTCGGGGAATTCATAGACCATTTCCGACGACAGATCGACCTTGACAAAGCGCGCAGCGGCTTCGGCCAAATCGGGTTCGGTGCCGATCATGGGTGCCATGTTGCGTGCCAGCGCAGCGATGCGGGTGATGCGCTCGGCCTGAGAGCCCAGTTTGTTATGGAAGGTGACGTTTGCGAGCGCATCGAGCCAAGGTTGCGCGCCTGCCTCGGCGACGCGTAAATCATTTTCCCAAAAGAATTTGGCATCCGCCAAACGGGCGGCCAGCACTTTTTGATTTCCCGCCAGAATGGTCGCGCCATGATCAAAGGTCTGCGTGTTGGCGACCGTGATAAAATGCGTGATTTGGCCGGATTTGGCCATCACCGAAAAGAATTTTTGGTGTTCGCGCATCGACGTTTGCAGCACCTCAGGCGGCAACGCCAAAAAATCCTCATCGATCTTGCCCAGCAACACCACAGGCCATTCCACAAGGCCTGCGATCTCAGCCAGCAGGGCTTTGTCTTCGACCACTGCAAGACCCAGCGCAAAGGCCTGATTGGTCGCATCGGCCCAAATCATATCGGCACGCTCGGCGGCGTCCAGCACGACATGGGCGCGTCTCAACTGTGCGCTGTAATCATCAAAATCGCGGACTGCAAAAGCCTCTGGCGACAAAAAGCGGTGGCCGCGCGTTGTGTTGCCCGACACGATGCCATCCACGTCAAGCGGTACGATTTCGCACCCTGCCTCGTCCGACAGCACACATAGGATCGCCTGCAGCGGACGGACCCAACGCAATGTACCGGCCCCCCAGCGCATGGATTTGGGCCATGGGAAGGTGCGGATCGTGGCTTCAAGCACGTCCGCTATGATCTCGGCCGCAGGACGGCCTGCTTTTTCGATCACCGCATAAAGGATCTCCCCTTTTTTTTCTGACCGTGTTTCGAGCTGATCGCGGGTCAGTCCGGTCGAGCGTAAGAACCCCGCAACCGCTTTGTCGGGGGCATCCGCCTTTGGGCCTTTGCGCTCTTCGCGGGTCGTGGGGCTGTGTGCCAGCAGGTCCGAGATCGCCACCGTCAGACGACGCGGTGTCCAAAAGGCCCGCGCCCCCGTATAGGTGAGCCCAGCGTCGACCAGACCATTTGTAACCAGCTTTTGCAAATCAGCAGCGGCTTTGGCCTGCATCCGGGCAGGGATTTCTTCCGAGAAAAGTTCGATCAGCAGATCGGGCATGAAGGCAATTCCTTACCGGTCGGTCTGAGGACGGGGCGGACAGGATTCGCCCACGACCGTACCGTCATAGGCCTTACGGCCACAATTGTTCAGTTGGTGCCACGCAAAACCGCGCCCATCGGGATAAAGCGCGACAATTCGATCGACCCCATAGGCGATATTCTTGGTGCCGAGCAGGGCGATCGCATCTCGGGTTCTGAGATCGGCACCCAATTTTTGTGCATCATAGCAATCAAACCAGCCTGGTGCGATCGTCGGGGCATCCTCAGCGGGCCGATCATAGGTTTCTGCAAATCGGCGGGGCAGCTGGGTGAGCGTAAAACAGGCCCGAAACCCCAAAGGAGAGCTTTCAGAACGGATCGCCTGAAAGTCGATCACCGGCAGCGCCCGGTTCTCGCCATTCCGCAGGGTGAAGGTCACGGTATCCTGTGTTGGCGCCGGGATATGGTAGGCATAGCTTTGGGTGTACCATATACCCACACCGGCCAAAGCGGCAGCGATCACAATCGCCAAGGCGACGAGTTTTCCGTTGGACATGGCCTAGGCTGCCCCATCCGCAATCCAACCACCCGCGTCGGTCTGTACGAAAGCGTCAGCACATTGCTTGGCCAGAGCGCGCACACGGCCAATATAGGCTTGGCGTTCGGTGACCGAAATCACCCCCCGCGCATCAAGCAGATTGAAGATATGAGATGCTTTGATGCATTGATCATAAGCAGGATGCGCCATGATGATCCGCTTGCCGGTTTTAGGGTCGTCCGGATCGACCCCGAGAAGGGCGGCGCATTCGGCCTCGGCCTGTTCAAAATGTTTCAAAAGCACATCTGTGTTGGCGGTGTCAAAATTGAACCGAGCATATTCTTCTTCGGTTTGTTTGAAGACATCGCCATAGCACAAAGGGATCGGCGCATTCGGATCGTTGTATGGCATGTCCATGACGTGATCGACCCCCAGAATATACATGGCAAGACGTTCCAAACCGTAGGTCAGCTCACCGGAGACCGGGTGACAGTCATGGCCACCGACCTGCTGGAAATAGGTGAACTGCGAGACCTCCATCCCGTCGCACCAGACCTCCCAGCCCAGCCCCCACGCGCCCAACGTTGGGCTCTCCCAATCATCTTCGACAAATCGGATGTCATGCAACGACGCATCGACACCGATGGCATTCAGCGATCCCAGATACAGGTCCTGCAAATCGGGCGGGCTCGGCTTGATCAGCACCTGATACTGGTAATAATGCTGCAAACGATTGGGGTTCTCGCCATAGCGCCCATCTGTCGGCCGCCGGGACGGCTGGACATAGGCCGCAGCCCAAGGGGCCGTGCCCAATGCGCGCAATGTGGTGGCCGGGTGGAACGTGCCCGCGCCAACCTCCATATCGTAGGGTTGCAAAACAGCGCAACCTTTGCTGGCCCAATAGGTTTGCAGGCGCAAAATGATGTCTTGGAACGAACGTGGCGTGTCCATCGAATGGCTCCCCTCATGGTGCCTGGTTCAAAACGCGTTCTGCATAGGCAACAGGGTAGCGGCGGTCAACGCAGCAGATACACTATTGGGGTGCATATAGCGGGTAAATTGATACTGTACCCGCAATTAAAACCAAAGAAGCGGAATCACGCGATATGATACGGGTATTGGCTGCATTTTTCGCAGCGATCTTCATTTTTAGTTCGGCCCCTATGACCCACGCACAAGAGCCATATTGGGTCCAGATCGAGTCCAATCCGACATTGACCGGTGCAGAAGCAGCGATCCGCCGATACACCAACAGCGTCAAAAATGTTGTGGGATTTCGCCTGGCGTCTGGCTGGTATGCGGTCGCAGCGGGTCCCTATACCCAGCAAGGCGCAACCAACGAGCTGCGCCGACTGAAAAGCCTGGGCCTTTTGCCGCGCGACGCCTATGTTGAGAGTAACAACCGCTATGGGGCGCAATTCTGGCCCGTGGGCGATAACGCATTGGCGCGGTATGGGACCGACGGCCGCGCCGCCGCACCACAAAATACGCCCGCTGGTCCACCCCGGATCGTGACCGGCCCCGTGGTCGAGATGCCCCAAGACGACGCCGCACCCGAAGCGGTTACACCGGCACCTGTGTCCCAAGCCCCGCGCGACGAAACACGTGCACAGGCGCTGCAATCCGAACGCCTGCTGAATCGCGCGTCCCGCGAAGCGCTCCAGATCGCGCTGCAATGGTATGGCTTGTATCGGTCGGGCATCGACGGTGCGTTTGGTCGCGGCACCCGGAATTCAATGGCCGCCTGGCAGACCCAACAGGGCTACGAGGCCACGGGTGTTCTGACCACGCGCCAGCGGGCGGCACTGATGGCGAACTATCAGGCCGAACTGGACAGCGTAGGACTTGCCGTTCAGCGCAACGAAGATGCGGGGCTCGAACTGCAGCTGCCCATGGCCCGCGTCGCTTTGGGCCGGGTCGAGGCTCCGTTCGTCCATTATGACAACATTGATGGATCCGGCACCCGCGTGCTTCTGATCAGTCAACGGGGCAATCGCACCACGCTGCGCGCTTTGTACGATGTATTGCAGACTTTGGAAATCGTGCCGCTGGACGGTGCACGTGCCAGGCGCAGCAACGATTTCACGATCACAGGTCAAAACGACAAAATACACAGCCACAGCTATGCGCGTCTTCAAGACGGCATGGTCAAAGGCTTCATCATGACCTGGGATCCCTCCGAGGCCGAGCTGATGACCAAAATTGCCGACATCATGCAAGCCAGCCTTCGCTCGACCGGCCGCCGAACACTCCCTGAAACAGCAGGCCAAGAAGACGCACCCCGCATCGACCTGCTGGCCGGCTTGGTCATTCGCCAACCTGTACGGTCACGCTCGGGTTTCTATATTGATGCAAGCGGTACTGTATTGACCACCCTGGAGGCCATCGACCAATGCAGCCGCATCACGCTGTCTGATCTCTATGAGGCCGATGTGGTCGGGCAGAACACCGCAGCCGGCGTTGCGGTTCTGCGGGCACGCATGGCCTTGGCGCCCCTGTCCTACGCACGGTTTTTGTCCAATCCGCCCCGCATGCGCGCCGATGTCGCTGTGGCCGGTTTCTCGTTTCAAGGGGCCTTAGGGGCGCCGACACTCAGTTTTGGCACCGTACAAGACCTGCGTGGCCTGTCTGACGAACCCGAACTGGTCCGGCTCGACGTGCAGGTGCGCGACGGCGATACCGGTGGTCCGGTCTTCGACGCCAGCGGTGCCGTCATCGGCATGCTGATGCCGCACAAAGACGTCGACAAGACACGCCTGCCCGAAGGGGTGAATTTTGCCCTAAACGGTGCCGCGCTGAGCCGTGCCCTGGGCCGCATCGGGATCAACACCCAAACCACCCCTGGTCGCGATCCGATTGACCCGGTCGATCTGACCCGGAACGCGGCTTACACGACAACGCTAATCAGCTGCTGGCAGTAACGCGCCGATCTGTGACGCCGTGATCCATGGACATTTCCGTATGTGGACGGATGATCGCATCGGCCTGGGCGGGGCAAACCCCGAGCCAAGGTCCTTGGGCTCACCAATACAAGACCAATATTGATCCTATTCGAGCCCCCTATGCGGCCGCCTTTTGAGGAAAACATCATATCGCGGTGGTTACAAAACCCAGTCGCCAACCATCCCAGCGGCAAAGCAACGATCCAACGCAACGCATGCAGAGCAGAGCTGGGACACCGCGCCTGACGGCGCTCATTCGACACTCGTTTTCACACCGACATTTGGAAAAAGAGCATGTATTTCGCCAGCGCCGCCGAAAGGCATCGCCACCCTCACGCTGAAAAGCTCGACAGGGGAAAAACCAAGCTTGTTGGATCACACCGGCATCTTCGCGATGACGGCGACGGGACAAGGTATCTGGAATCAAGTTGAATTGTGGCGACGTTTTGAACAGATCTACACTTTCGGTGAGCTCAAACCAACCACGCTTGATGTTTCGCACCCAACCAGCCCGCTTCATATATGACCCCGCCCAATGAATACGGTTTGCTATCGTCGACTGTTTTCCGCTGGGACGGAGCTGTTGGCGTTCTTCTTCGGTCAAACTGGGCTGATCGGAAATCTCATCCACGACATCGGAAATGTTTCGCGGTTCGCCTTTCGCGCACTCGAGTACTGGGCGCAGCAATGACCGGTAATCAGGAAACATAACGGCTTGCCGAAAACGGTGTGGTTTGCTTGGATCATCGATCGGTGGTGCAGCACCTTGGACTTGTATAATTTCAGCAGCTAAAATGGGGCCGCGGACCTTTATTCTGCCGGTCAGATATCCAACTGCCGGGCATTACATTCAATCTGAGCAATGCCGACGCAACGTTGCAATCTGTTCAATCTAGGTCAGCGCGGCGTCCGAAAGCATCGCGTTCATTTTCGGATTGACAGGATTGAATGGTGCCCGACCAAACAGCGGCTGCCCTGCAAGCACCGAACAAACAAGTGAAAACGCGCACCACGACCGTCATAGATCAGTCAGAGCGGATGGACGGTCTGCATGAATACGGTTCGCATCTGCTTGATCAAACCGAAGGTCAAAGACGCGAAGGGGTCGCCTTTTTGGCCTGCCATGTCCGAAAGTCCAAGGACAGTAACGCCTGTGCCTGATCAAATAACGCAAAAGGAGAATGGCGGATGCGATATTCCGGTCTGCGGGTGCTCAAAGACGCTCTTAGAAAAGCAGGAAAACCCAATGATATGAGAAGGTTTTAACCTGAGCCTCACAGCCAGATGGACGCACCGCACGCCCGCTCCGCCGGGGGCCAGGACTGATCAGCGAAGGCGCCTTTGGTGATATACTTGACGTATCCGGGCGCCAAAAGCAGCCGATGATCTGCAATTTTACGCAACAGCGCCTGAAGAAAAATTTGCCCGTACCGGTTTCGTGATGGCGCAGATGCGACCTTACCTGCGCGCGGATGGAAGAGCGTTTTGAATGGTTAATCATACATCCAAATGCATCGATTTTCCTTAGGGTCGCGCTGAGATATCGGTTTTTCGATGATGGTCGGGGCGATAGGATTCGAACCTACGACCTACGGTACCCAAAACCGCCGCGCTACCAGGCTGCGCCACGCCCCGACGCAGTTGATGTACGCGCCCTCACCACGAAAGAAAACCCCAAAATGACCACGAGACTGACATTCGCTGGATGGTGTTCCGCATGCCCGGCGAGCCGCTTATAGCTGACGGTCCTCGAGGGGTCTGATGTCTGCTGTAAAGACGGCCTGTATCGCTCCTTGGATGAAAGTTCCGCCCCGCGCAGCCTCGGCAGTTCGCAGGCGGATCTCAAAAACACACTCTTCGCCGCCCGCACCGCAATGATTTATAGATAAAGGCGCAGTGTCAGGACCAACAAACCTGCGATTAACCTCAGGCAT
>JBELMC010000004.1:0-40218 GCA_042096155.1 Dinoroseobacter sp. | reverse complement strand
AAGCATCGGATTGCGCAGCTTCTCGATCAAATGGGGCTCGACTATATCGAGGGCGGCTGGCCCGGGGCGAACCCCACCGACAGTGACTTTTTTGACAGCAAGCCCGCCGTGCGCCGTGCCACCTTCGCCGCCTTTGGGATGACCAAGCGGGTCGGGATGAGCGCCCAGAATGACGATGTGTTGGCCGCCGTCCTGAACGCCAACACGCCGGCGGTTTGTCTGGTCGGCAAGACCCATGACTTTCATGTGGAAACGGCACTTGGCATTACAAATTCGGAAAATATCGAAAATATCGAAAAATCCATCCAACACCTTGTCCAAAATTCGCGCGAAGCGATATTCGACGCGGAACATTTCTTTGATGGCTACAAATCCGATCCTGATTACGCGTTGGCGTGTTTGCAGGCGGCCCTTTGCGCCGGGGCGCGTTGGATTGTGCTGTGTGACACCAATGGCGGGACACTTCCTTCCGAAATGGGTCGCATCACGTCTCAGGTCATTGACGCTGGCATTCCGGGCGATCGGCTTGGGATCCACACCCATGATGACACGGGCAATGCCGTCGCTGGCACACTGGCTGCGATCGATGCGGGCGCGCGGCAGATACAAGGGACGTTGAACGGTCTGGGCGAGCGGTGTGGCAATGCGAATCTGACCACATTGATCCCGACTT
Organism: Dinoroseobacter sp.; assembly: GCA_042096155.1. GTDB lineage: Bacteria > Pseudomonadota > Alphaproteobacteria > Rhodobacterales > Rhodobacteraceae > Dinoroseobacter. The sequence goes on along the minus strand of JBELMC010000004.1, from coordinate 39,545 downwards.
TGCTGTTGAAAGAACCCTATGCCAGCGGTTTTCACATTGGTGTTTTGCAAGAAAACTTGACCGGCCTCACCCAGGCCTCCCTGGCGCTTGATGATATCCTCAACCGGGTTCCGCAAAAAACGGCGCCTTATGTCGGGGCCAGTGCATTTGCCCACAAGGCCGGGCTGCATGCCAGTGCAATTCTGAAAGACCCCAGCACTTACGAGCATATCGATCCGGCCCAAGTTGGGAACACGCGCATCATCCCGATGTCCAATCAGGCGGGGCAGTCCAATCTGCGCAAGCGGTTGATGGAGGCAGGGTTGCCGGTTGAAAAAGGCGATTCACGCCTTGGGCCATTGCTTGATGAAATCAAGCAACGCGAAGATCAAGGCTATGCCTTTGACAGCGCTCAGGCCAGCTTTGAGTTGATCGCGCGCAAAGCGCTTGGCCTGATGCCAGATTTTTTTGAGGTCAAACGGTATCGTGTCACTGTGGAGCGGCGCAAAAATAAATACAACCAAATGATATCGCTTTCAGAGGCCGTGGTTGTCGTCAAAATTGGTCCAAACAAAATTCTATCGGTCAGCGAAAGTCTGGATGACACCGGGGGGGATCGTGGTCCGGTCAATGCGCTGGCCAAAGCGCTGGCCAAGGATTTGGGCCCCTATACCGGTTATCTGGCCGATATGAAATTGGTCGATTTCAAAGTTCGGATCACCGATGGCGGCACCGAGGCCGTGACCCGCGTGCTGATCGATAGTGCGGATGCCCAAGGTCGCCGCTGGTCCACGGTCGGCGTCAGCGCCAATATTGTCGATGCCAGCTTCGATGCGCTGGCCGATGCGATCCGCTGGAAGCTGATCCGTGACAAGGCGCCGACCCCGTAGATGTATTGCTGCGCCCAAAACCGATGAGGACGGATCCCGCGATCCAAGCCTGCGCCGATCTGGTGGCACGCGGCGATCCTGATCGGTATCGCGCGACCCTTGCTGCTGCGGTTCCGGCCCGCGCATCCTTGCTGCCGTTATACGCCTTCAACCTTGAAGTGGCCCGCGCCCCTTGGGTCACGTCAGAGCCCATGATCGCCGAAATGCGGCTTCAGTTCTGGCACGACGTGATCGCAGAGGCTGCGGCGGGCGGCTGCGCCAAAGCGCATGAGGTCGCGGGCCCGTTTTCCGATTTGATACGTCACAAAAACCTGAAAACCGATCCGCTCTTTGCCTTGGTCGAGGCGCGACGCTGGGATATCTATTGCGATCCGTTTGATGATAGCGACGCGTTCGAGCGCTATTTGGACGCGACCGGTGGCGGGCTGATGTGGCTGGCCGCCCAATTGCTTGGCGCCCCTGAGGCTTTTCAAATCGTGATCCGCGGCTTTGGCCGCGCAGCTGCGATCGCGCGGCTGTTCCTGGCTGTGCCAGAGCTGACAAGGCGCCGGCGCAGACCCTTGCTCGATGACCGACCGGGTGCGATACGCGACCTGGCCGTGTCAGGTCTGGCGGGCGTAAGAGCCGCGCAAACCGCGCGTTTGCCCAAATCGATCAAACCTGCGCTCTGGGCCGGCTGGCGGGCCGAAGCGCTGCTGCGCCGCGCCAGTCGCAACCCCGATCATGTCGCGCAAGGCACATTGACCGAAAGTGGTTTTGCACAAGACGCAGCGTTGCTCAAACGCATTTGGCTGAACCGGGTTTAGGCCTCGGCGCGCGGGCGCATCGCCAACCACATCAGCGCGCCGCCCGCCAGGGTCAAGAACGGAACCATCGCCAGGTTCACAGCCGACCAGCCCTGAACCGGATCGCCCCCTGTGCAATTCATCAAGCCGCCAGAGGCCAGCGACGCCATGGTGACGCAGCCAAACACGATCACGTCATTCATGCCCTGCACACGCCCTGCCTCGTCCGGGCTATGGGCGCCCGCCAGCATCGCAGTTGCGCCGATAAACCCAAAGTTCCAGCCAATGCCCAACAAGATCAGCGCGACAAAGAAGTTTTTTAATTCAACGCCTTGCAATGCAACGGTCCCGGCCGCTGCCAACAATGCAAGACCAATCGCCACAACTTTTTCGACCCCAATCTTGGCGATCACATGCCCGGTGATGAACGACGGCGCGAACATGGCCAAGACGTGTCCGGTCACCACATCTGCGGCTTTGCCTGCGCCAAACCCACAGCCAACAATTGCCAAGGGGGTCGAGGTCATCACCAGGTTCATCAAGGCGTAAGACACCATGGCACAAATGATTGCGACGGCGATACGCGGGTCTTGCAGCAGCTCCAGGCGTGACCGGCCCGCAGATGTGCCCGCCGGGGCCGATTTCGGCTTTGGGATATCCACGAACAAAAACAGCAGCGCCCCCAGAAGGTTGATCAAGATCACAGTCAGATAGGTTCCCAGGAACGGCACAACCATCATCTCTGAGGTGACTTTCACCAATTGAGGACCGATCACCGCGGCCACGAGCCCCCCGGCCATGACGTAAGAGATCGCCTTGGGCCGAAATTCCGGCGAGGCGGTATCAGCGGCGGCAAAACGATAAAATCCTTGTGCGCTCATGTAGATACCGGTCAATACAGAGCCAAGCAAGAACAGCGGGAACGAGCTGATCAGCAGCGCATAGGCGCCGATCGCCGCGCCGCTGGCCCCGCCCATCGCCCCCAGCGCAAAGCCTGCTTTGCGGCCGTATTTTTGCATAAACAGCGACAACGGCGTTGCGGTCAACATGGACCCTAGAACAACCATTGAAATTGGCACGGTCGCAAAACATAAATTTGAGGCCAATGTCTGTCCGGCCAAGCCACCGATTGTGAAGAGCATCGGCATTTGCGCGCCCAAAAAGGCTTGCGCGGCAACCAGGACCCAGACATTACGCCGCGCTTGTCTGTCTGGATCCACATAACGGGAGGAAGATGGGGTGGTGTTCATGCGACTGTCTCTACGCTTAAGACCGCCCAAAGGGAAAGCGCTCTTTTCGAACCCGGCGACACAGTCTAGCCTGCCGCCATGTCCGAGCGGATCATCATATCAGACGCTTGCGTGGCGCAGGGGGCCGCCTTTTTGGCCGAACGCGAGCCAAGGTTCAAGGCTGCCTTGGCGCAAACCGGACCCTTGCCATTGCGGCTGAAGCCGGACGGCTTCACCGCTTTGTTTTCGGCAATTGTCAGTCAACAAGTCAGTGTCGCCTCGGCCAATGCGATTTGGGGCAGGTTGGTCGCGGCGGGCTATGATGCCCCGGATCGGGTGACCGGCGCGCCCGATGATGCCTTGCGCGCGTGCGGGCTGTCGCGCCCCAAGATGCGATATGTCCGCGCGCTCGCAGCCGCACCTATCAATTATGACGCTCTGCGCGATTTGCCCTCCGCGCAAATTATTGACATCTTGACCGAAGTGCCGGGCATTGGTCGGTGGACCGCTGAGATCTATGCCATGTTCAGCCTTGGGCGTGCGGATGTCTTTGCGGCCAATGATTTGGCCCTGCAAGAAGCCGCGCGAATTTTGTTTGATTTGCCCGCGCGGCCCAGCGAAAGCCAGCTTCGAGGCATGTCTGCAGCTTGGGCGCCCTGGCGAGCCGTTGCAGCGCGGCTGTTGTTCTCGTACTACCATGTCGTAAACACACGAGAAGGCATCAGATGACACGGATTTTGGACAGCGACCGGCGCGGCCCGCCTTTGGGGACCGCCAAGCGTTTGGTGGTTTTTTTGCATGGCTACGGCGCAGATGGGCGCGACCTTTTGGGGCTGGCAGAACCGCTGGGCCCGCATCTGCCGGATACGGCGTTTGTGGCGCCAAACGCGCCAGAGCATTGCATCGGAAATCCGATGGGCTTTCAATGGTTCCCGATTCCATGGATCGACGGCTCGACCGAAGAAGAAGCTGAATCCGGTCTGTTGCGCGCGGCGGACGATCTGAACGCGTATCTCGATGCGGTTATGCAAGAAGAGCGCGTCGCTCCCTCGGACACAATTCTTTTTGGATTTTCCCAAGGCACGATGATCAGCCTGCAGATTGCCCCCAGACGCGATGTCGCGGTGGCCGGTGTGGTGGGTTTCTCGGGCCGTTTGCTGCGTCCGGAACTGGTCGCCGACGAGCTGACCGTTCGGCCCGAGGTGATGTTGATCCACGGCGATGCCGATGATGTGGTGCCGGTTGCCTCTTTGCCGGAAGCGGCCAACGCGCTGTCCGAGGCGGGGTTGACGGTTTACGCGCATGTCTCCAAAGGGACGGCACATGGCATTGCCAATGACGGGCTTGGCGTGGCCTTGGCCTTCATGCGCGAGCGCTTTGGTTTGGATTCAACACCCGCATAAGGCGAAAAGATTGTCGAGGGAATTTCGGCGGAAAAAAGAGCTCATGCCCCTCTCAATAGGGGCTTGTCACAATACAGTCCCAATATATAGTCCAGATCAACCCAGCGGGATGCGCAACAACGATGGCAGCCGCGTCGCGCCCAAGGTGAGGACGATGTAAGACATGGACGGCAATTTTCGAACTGAGTTTGTACGCGATCCGGTGGGTCTCAAGCAGCACCCTGCGTTGGTTCTGAACGCGGATTATCGACCCCTCTCGTATTACCCGTTGTCGTTATGGCCCTGGCAGGAAGCGGTCAAAGCGGCGGTGCTGGAGCGGGTGACAATTCTGGCCGAATACGACGTGGTGGCGCGCAGTCAAACCCTAAACGTTCCGATTCCATCGGTCGTGGTGCTCAAGGATTATGTGAAACCCGTCAAGCGGGTGGCCTTCACCCGGTTCAATCTGTTTTTGCGCGACGAGTTCACATGCCAATATTGCGGTGCAAGGGATGATCTGACATTCGATCATGTGATCCCGCGCGCGGCGGGGGGGGTGACATCTTGGGACAATGTTGTCGCGGCATGCGCGTCTTGCAATCTGCGCAAAGGCGCAAAGCCCATGCGCGCGGTGGGCTTTTCGCTTCGCAAGCCACCCTGTCAGCCGAACGCGGAAGCGCTGCGCAACATCGGCCGTAAGTTTCCACCAAATCACCTGCATGAAAGCTGGCTTGATTTCTTATATTGGGATGCAGAGCTGGACGCCTAGATCTGGACTCTTCGATTTGGACGGTCTAATGAGCGGTCGTTAGCGCTAACAAACAGTTGAGGACCGCATATGGTGGCTCGTGTTATTCCGGTCGACCCGTTTGATCTGGTCATATTTGGCGGCACCGGCGATCTTGCCCAACGCAAGATCTTGCCCGGATTGTATCGGCGCTTTTTGGCGGGGCAAATGCCAGTCGCGGCCAAGGTGATCGGCGCTGCTCGAGCGGATCTGGATGACGCGCAATACCGCACGCTTGTCGGCCAAGCCATTGATCGTTTTGTGTCCGACAAGCTGCGCGATCCAGAGAAAATCAAGCAGTTTCTCGAGCTGTGTTCTTATGTGACCCTCGATGCGCGTGGCACCGGCGGCTGGAATGATCTGGCAAATCGAATGCGAAAGAGTGTGGTCCAAGCATATTATTTCTCGGTCGGGCCGGGCCTGTTTGGGGATATCGCAGAGCGGTTGCACAAACACGGAATGGCCGGTTCTGATGCGCGGATTGTGGTCGAAAAACCGTTTGGCCGCGATCTGTCCTCGGCCAGGGATCTGAATGCCGATCTGGTGGGCGCTTTTCAAGAAGATCAGATTTACCGCATTGACCATTATCTGGGCAAAGAGACGGTCCAGAATCTGATGGCGGTTCGCTTTGGAAATGTGTTGTTTGAACCGCTCTGGAACGCGCAATATGTCGATCACATACAGATCACGGTCGCCGAATCCGTCGGCGTTGGCGGGCGCGGCGGGTATTATGACAAATCTGGTGCGATGCGTGACATGGTGCAAAATCATCTGATGCAGCTGTTGTGTCTGATCGCCATGGAGCCGCCCAGCCAGTTTGATCCCGATGCAGTTCGTGACGAAAAACTAAAGGTTATTCGGGCTTTGGATCCCGTCTCGGCTGAGGATATCGTGCGCGGGCAATATAAGGCCGATGGCGAAATGCCGGGGTATCTAGAGGAAGTGGGGGACCCGTCAAGCCGCACAGAGAGCTTTCTTGCGCTCAAGATCGGCCTGTCGAACTGGCGTTGGAACGGCACGCCGTTTTATTTGCGCACCGGCAAGAAGATGAGCGCACGCATGTCCGAAATCGTGGTTGTGTTCAAAGAACCGCCCCATTCGATTTTCGGCAAAGACGCAGGCTCGAAGCACAATATTTTAACGATCCGTCTGCAACCCAACGAAGGCATGACCCTCAGCGTCACCATCAAAGAGCCCGGCCCCGGCGGCATGCGCCTGATCGAGGTGCCCTTGGACATGAGCTTTGCCGAGGCCCTTGGCGCAGATGTTGATGACATGCCCGATGCCTATGAGCGCCTGATCATGGATGTGATCCGCGGCAATCAGACCTTGTTTATGCGGGGCGACGAGGTCGAAGCAGCCTGGCGTTGGACCGATCCGATTGTTCAAGGCTGGGAGGCCCGTGGCGACCGTCCAATCCCTTATAAGCCCTATAGCTCGGGTCCCGAAGAAGCCTTGATGCTGTTGCACCGGGATGGGCGCCGGTGGCGGGACATTGAAGCATGAACAAGATCACCTACCCCGATCGAGATGCCTTGATGGTCGCTGTCGCGCGCGCGCTGAGCCGTGATCTGCGCCAAGCGCTTGCCCAAAATGACCGTGCGACGTTTTCAGTGCCGGGGGGCACAACGCCTGGCCCGGTGTTTGACTTATTGTCAGCGGTGGATTTGGATTGGAGCCGGGTCGATATAATGCTCAACGATGAGCGCTGGGTGCCAGAAAGCTCTGCACGCTCAAATATGGCGTTGCTGCGGGCCCGGTTGCTGCAAAATCACGCGCGGGCTGCCCATTTGGTGCCTCTTTACGCGGCCTATGACACGCCCGAATTGGGGATCCCGCATCTTATCGAACATGTCGAAGCCTGTTTGCCGATCAATGTTTTGCTGCTGGGGATGGGAGAGGACATGCACACCGCGTCGTTATTTCCCGGTGCAGATCAACTTGCACAGGCCTTTGCGGACGATGCGCCAACAGTATTGGCCATGCGCGCGCCGGGTGCGCTCGAGCCTCGGATCACTCTGAGCGCGGCGGTGCTGAAAGCGGTACACCAAAGTCATGTGCTGATTGCAGGGGCCGAGAAGGCCCGCGCCTTGGCCCGCGCAGAGCGCTGTCAAACGCCGCTTGAGGCCCCGATCAAAGCCGTCTTGGACCAGGCGATTGTGCACTGGGCGCCCTAGAAAGAAAAACCATGGATCACATTTGGAACGCGTTGCGCGGGCATAAAGACCGACTTGCAAACATCTCTATCAAAAGCCTTCTTTCGAATTCTGAACGCGCCGTTGATTATTCGATACGCTGTGAAGACATGGTTTTGGACTATTCCAAGACGGCCTTGGATGGGGATGCCCGCGCGGCTCTTTTGGCCTTGGCCACGGCGGCGGGTTTGGACGAAAAACGCCGGGCTATGTTTGCGGGCGATGCGATCAACAATACCGAAAACCGGGCGGTTTTGCACACCGCGTTGCGCGCCCAGTCCGGCTCGATCCTGGTCGATGGCACCGATATTTTGCCCCAGATCCGAAACACTCGGGCGCGGATGGCGGCCTTCGCGGCATCTGTCCGCACCGGCGTGTTCCAAGCCCCAGGGGGTCAGATCACTGATGTCGTCAACATCGGAATCGGCGGATCGGATCTGGGCCCTGCCATGGCCTGTCTCGCGCTGTCGCCCTTCTCGGACGGGCCGAACACCCATTTTGTATCAAATGTCGATGGTGCGCAAATTGCAGACACGCTCCGCGCGCTCGATCCCACAACAACATTGGTCATCGTGGCCTCAAAGACCTTCACAACGATTGAAACGATGACCAATGCCGCGACGGCGCGACAATGGCTGGCAGAGGCGGTCCGCGATCCGGGCGCACAGATGGTGGCTCTGTCCAGCGCCGGGGACCGAGCCGCGGAAATGGGGATTGATCCAGACCGCGTCTTCGGGTTTGAAGATTGGGTGGGCGGTCGGTACTCGGTGTGGGGGCCGATCGGGCTGAGCCTGATGCTGGCCATCGGTCCAGATCAATTTGACGATTTTTTGCGCGGCGCTGCCACACTGGATACCCATTTCCAAACCGCGCCGCTTGGCGAAAACATGCCTGTCCTTTTGGCGCTCGTTGGTCTGTGGCACCATCAGATTTGGGGTCATGGCACACGGGCGGTGTTGCCATATGACCAACGTCTGAGCCGCCTTCCCGCGTATTTGCAGCAGCTCGAAATGGAAAGCAATGGCAAAGCGGTGCGACGGGACGGATCGGATGTGGCCCAGCCCGTCGGGCCAATCGTCTGGGGTGAGCCCGGAACAAACGGCCAGCACGCGTTTTACCAATTGATCCATCAGGGCAAACAAGTCGTCCCATGCGAATTTCTGGTGGCCGCCACAAGCCATGAGCCGGATCTGGCCCATCATCACAGCCTGCTGTTGGCAAATTGTTTCGCACAATCCGAAGCCTTGATGAAAGGGCGCAGCCTGCAAGAGGCCCGTGCCTTGATGGCGGCAAAAGGCGTCGCCGGGGCCGCGCTGGAGCGTCAGGCCCGCCACAGGGTTTTTCCTGGCAATCGCCCGTCAACAACGCTGATTTACCCGCTCTTGACGCCTTTTGTGCTGGGTCAGATCATTGCGCTTTATGAACACAGAGTGTTTGTCGAAGGGGTGATACTCGACATCAATTCGTTCGACCAATGGGGCGTCGAACTTGGCAAAGAGCTGGCTGTGGCGCTTCAGCCCTTGGTCGAAGGTTCGGATGCGTCGGGCAAGGACAGCTCCACCCGGATGCTGTTGAACTACGTCAGATCTGTTGGCGAAGCTTCTGTTGCCAAATCGATTTCGCGAAACTGAGACAAGACGGCATCCGGCAACGCACGCTTTGCGGATCCGTCGGGCTCTAAGCTGACGATGACCGATTGCCCCGTTGCCCGTATCCCGTCAGCATAACAGACATAATCCATGGTAAAGCTGGTCCGGCGAAATGAAACTGTCCGCGTGGCAATAATATACGCCGTGTTGATATACATCGCAGCGCGATAATCGGCGCTTTGCGCCCGCACGACAAATTGGGGATCATCGTCGCGATACTTGGTCAATCCAAAGGCCTGGAAATACTGGACGCGGGCCATCTCGAACCACACCAGATAGGCGACATTGTTGACATGGTTGAGCGCGTCAATCTCAGAAAACCGGACCTGGTCTGCGTACCCATAGGACCAGGTGCCCGGCACACCAGCCTGGGCGATCTGATCGGCGCTCAGAGGGGTCAGAAACGGTGTTTTCATTTTGACCTCTTTGACAGATCTGGAGCGGGTGAAGGGAATCGAACCCTCGTCGTTAGCTTGGGAAGCTACTGCTCTACCATTGAGCTACACCCGCCGCATCGTTTTTCTTAGTCGTCCTGGGGGTTCGCATCAAGCGCTTGTTTGTCGGGACAGGCTAGCAATAGCCCATTTTTTCTGACCAACAGACGCTGTTGAGCCTCAATCTCAGGAATACCTTTGTGCACGCTATACTTCAAATACCATTCTCGCCGCGGCGCTCGATCAGTTGCCATCAGCCTGGCACGGGTTTCCCCAGGAGCGCGGTCACGGTGCAAACAAATCCGACGACTGTCACCAGCTTAGAACCCAAATCCACCACGGCAAACACCGCAAACAGGCGCGAAAGAGACCGGAACGCAACTGCGACAAGATCCGACCAAACCGGATTCGAAAAATTCCGGTGCCGCGCCATTTTCGTCTTCGTTCAAAAATTTGGGATGCAGTCTGGACCGCTGCTCTGTGTCCTGGGCCCCTGCACGCAGCGCCGGTTGCGATCTGGTCCAAAATCTCTGGGGGCGGACAATCGCTAGAATGCGACCTGTGTGTGCTCCAGGCCCTTGTCGATATGCGCTTTCAGTGTTTTTGCGGCTGTGTCGATGTCGCGCGCGAGGGCGGCCTCGAACATCGTTCGATGTTCTTCAACGGCCTCTTCACCACGATAGGTCAAAACCAGCATCTGGTAGCGCAGATATTTGTCGTAGAGCACAGCGTGCAGTGAGAGCAGGTTTTTGGAGCCACAAGCCTCGATCAAAGCGAGATGAAATTCCCAATCATAGCGCTTCCAGTCTTCTTTCTGGCTGTCATCCCCTTCGAGCATCTTCTGTTCCATCAAGTGCAGCTTGTCATGCGCGTCGACAAGCTTGCCTTCCCAATCATGACCGCCATTCTTGATCGACAACCGCAGGGCATTGCATTCGATCAGCACCCGCAGCTTGGCAATTTCGATCAGGTCTTCGCGGGACACGGGCGTCACGAAAAAGCCCCTTTGATCCTGCAAATCAACGAAGCCTTCGCTGGCAAGTCTGTTCAGCGTTTCGCGCAACGTGGACATCGACGCCGCGTAGCGTTCGCGCAGTCCGTCCATCTTCAACTTCGATCCTGGAGCGAGGTCACCGAAGATGATGTCTCGCTTGATGCGCTGGTATGTCAAAGCCCCTACGAAGTTGCGCGATTTTGTCATGAGATGTAATCCGTAAGTTGGCAAGATCTCTAATCACGTATCCCAGGGCGCAGCATGCTGCAATTCAGAAAATCATATTTTGATAAAAAAATATGACATTATTGATTTGATACGACAATAGTGTAGGGTATTTGAAACCAAGAGTCGTCTGGCGGAGCGCCCAACAACATGCCCGGAAAATCGCAGTTTGCGGGGTTTGGCCTTGTCGGGCTTCGCCGTATCGAAGGTGTCAGGTGCGCACCGGTTATTGTGGTGGCGGCGATGGTTGGGCGCAAACCGAAGGACCAGATTGCCGCCAGTGCTATGAGCGATCTCCGGGCGGTCCTAGCAACATGGCGGTCCCCCAAGCCTGTCCCTGATTTCCAGGTTGCACCATGGCGCAACAAGACGGGTGCCAGGCCTATCGCAGTCGATATTGGTTACGATGTTGATCCTGTCAGCGATTTCTGCGGTGAGGACACGTCTTTTCAGGCGATTGCGACCCCATTCCGTCGTGGTTTTGGGACCGCAGATTTGGCGACGGCCAACCAAGCCTGCCAGTCCAAAGCCTGCCAGTACAAAGGCTGCCAGTCCAAAGCACCTGCTACAATGTTTGGCTTGGCCAGTGTCGTTGCGCCCTCGAGTTGGGGATTGACGGTGCCAAAAAATCCGGTATCCGCCACGATGTCAGAGAATTTCCACTTGACAGGCCGGTCTAGAGATGGACTGACATTTGCATACCTATGGTGATCAACGATGACTCGGCTTGCCCTTGCGACAACAAATGTTCCCGGTGATCTGCCTCAGAAGCTGGAGCAGGTCGCCGCAGCGGGATTCACCGGCGTGGAGTTGTATGAGACCGACCTGACAGGATGTTCGGGCAGCGCCGAAGATGTCGGCCAACTGGCGCGGTCCCTTGGTCTCGACATCGAAGTTTTGCAACCATTCCATGATTTCGAAGGACGACACGGCGCAGCGCGCAAAGCCGCGTTCGCGCGTCTCGATCACAAGCTGGACATGATGAAAGCGCTTGGAGCGCGCACGCTGCTGATCGGGACGAGCACGCGCCCCGACGCGGTGTCTGATATCGCTCAGATCACAGAGGATTTCCGTGAGCTTGCGGGTCGGGTCGAACGTGCCGGATGCCGTGCTGCCCTGATTGCGCTGCCCTGGGCGCGACACATCACGACCGAATTGCAAGCTTTGGAGATCGTGCAGGCGGTGGACCGCCCTGTCTTTGGGCTGGCGCTCAATTCGTTCTTCTCGCTGGCCGGTGGCGGCCAGGCGGCCCGGCTGCGCGACATACCCGGAGACCGGGTTTTCCACGTCCAGTTGTCCGATGCACCTGCACTTGATTTCGACATTACCCGGCTGAAAAGTCATTTCAGCCTGCTGCCCGGGCAAGGCGGGCTGAACCTGTCTAGCTTTGTTCGCATCATGGCCCGTTCGGGCTATGGCGGCCCGTGGTCGATTGCGCGCGTCGGCGCCACGGCAGAGGGCAGCCGAGAGGCCCATGCGCGGGACAGTTATCGAGCCCTGATATCGCTCTTGGACGAAGTGGCCACTCGGGAACCTGCGCTGGCACGTCCGCTGGACGGCCTGCCGCCGCGCATCACCCCGACCGGCTTTGAGTTCATCGAGTTTGCCGCTGATGGTGTGGACCGCAACCGCCTGACAAGCCTTCTTGAAACCATGTGCTTTCGCAAAGAGCGCCAGCACAGGTCCAAATCCGTGGAACTTTGGCGGCAGGGCGCGATCAACATTGTGGTCAATTCCGAAGCCAAGGGGTTCGCGGCAGCGGCGCGGGCCGAGCACGGGCCTTGTGTGTGCGATATGGGCTTGCGGGTCCGCGACGCAGAGCAGACGGTTGCCCGGGCCACTGCGCTTGGTGCCCCTGCTTTTTCCCAGCCCGTCGGCACGGGCGAGCTGGACATTCCCGCGATCAAGGGCGTCGGCGGATCTGTCGTACATTTCATCGACGAGAAGTCCGATTTGCATCGGGTCTGGGATATCGAGTTCGAACCGGTCCCCAAAGAGCGCGCCGCCCAACCTGCGGGTCTGAGGCGCATCGACCACGTCGCTCAGACCATGCGCTATCAGGAGATGCAAAGCTGGCTGACCTATTATCTGTCGACTTTCGAGATGGAAAAAGCGGATGTCGTCGATGTGGCGGACCCTTCGGGCGTTATTCTCAGTCAGGCGCTGGCCAGTCCCGAAGGCGAAGTGCGTCTGAACCTCAACGGCGCGGGGGAGCGGCGCACATTTGCAGGGGCTTTCCTGGCACAGGGATTTGGCGCCGGCGTGCAGCATCTGGCATTTTTGAGTGACGATATCTTTGAGACTTCCGATCTTCTCATGACCGCAGGATTTGATCGGTTGATCATGCCAGCGAATTACTACAACGATCTGCGCGTGCGTTTCGATCTGTCCGACGAGATGATCGCGACGTTGAAAGATGGAAACATTCTTTATGACCGAGACGGACTTGGGGAATATTTTCAAGTCTATTCGGTTCCGATCTGGGGTGGGCTTTTTTTTGAAATCGTCACGCGGAAGGGCGGATACCAAGGGTATGGCGCGCGAAATGCGCCAATCAGGCTGGCTGCGCAGATGCGTCACCTTAAGGACATGGAAACAGCATGAGTAAAGACGCCGAAGCGGTGCGCCATTGGTGGCGCACGTCAATCATCGACATGGAGCCTGGGCGGATTGCCTTTCGGGGGCATCCAGTCGAAGACCTGATCGGCAACGTGTCCTTTGCGCAGATGATCTGGCTGATGACACGAGGCGAGCTGCCATCGTCTGAACAAGCGGCGCTTTTGGAATGTGCCCTCGTGGCGGGCGTTGATCACGGACCGCAGGCTCCTTCCATCGCGGCGGCGCGGATGGCCGCAACCTGTGGCGTGGGTCTCAACAACGTCATGGCGACGGGCGTGAACATGCTGGGCGATGTGCATGGCGGGGCCGGTGAGCAATGCGCCGCGCTTTACGAAGGCATTGCGGCGCGGCTGGACGCGGGCGACGATCTTGAAACCGCCACGCGTGAGGGCCTTGCCGCATGGCGCGCGACGCATGGCAAGATTGTGTCCGGCTTTGGCCATCGGTTTCACAAACCAGTTGACCCGCGCGCGCCCCGGCTGATGGCGCTGGTGCGCGAGGCGGCGCAGGCGGGTACCGTCTCTGGCCGGTTTGCCGATATTGGCGAGGCCATACAGTCAGAAATCGGCCGAGGTCGCGGCGCACCGATTGCGATGAACATCGACGGCGCGACTGCGGTGATCTTTTGTGAACTCGGATTTCCGCCGCCGCTGTCACGGGGGCTCTTTTGTCTCAGCCGCTCGGTCGGCGTGCTGGCCCATGGCTGGGAGCAGATGCTCCAAGGAGGACGAAATAAAGGCCCGATGCCGCCTGCATATCTTCCCAGATACGAACCACAGGAGAAAAATGAGTGATCCAGCGAAAACCTTCCGGGTCGGTCTGATTGGAACCGGTCGCATCAGCGACATCTACTTAAAGAATATGAAAGCCTTCACAGGGATCGACATCACCGCTTGTGGCAGCCTGAATATGGATGAAAGCCGCGCCAAGGCGGCCGAATATGGCGTACCGCGCGTTGCAAAGCCCGACGAGATCATCGCCGATCCGGACATTGACGCGGTGTTGAACCTGACCATTCCGGCGGCTCACGCGGGGATCAGCCTGGCCGCACTGGCAGCAGGCAAGCACGTTTATTCCGAAAAACCTTTTGTCACCGATCTGGAAGATGGGCGGCGTATTCTGGATCTGGCGCGCGCCCGCGGATTGATGGTCGGCAACGCACCAGACACGTTCCTTGGCGGGCGTTGGCAGACACTGCGCAAGCTTCTGGATCGCGGCGTGATCGGCGTGCCGCATGGCGTTTCGGCATTTGTGCCGACCAGCGGCGTTGAACGCCACCACCCGAACCCAGATTTCTACTATGCCAAGGGCGGCGGGCCTCTGCTGGACCTTGGCCCTTATTATCTTGCCGCGATGGTTTTCTGCCTGGGCCCCATTGCGCGGGTCGCAGGCTTGGGCCGCAAGCGCACGGCGTCCCGGATGATCGAAAACGGTGCCCGTCAGGGCGAGATGATGCCCGTGGAGGTCGATACCCATTGCCTGAGCCTTATTGAATTTGAAAGCGGTGTGACGGGTCAGATGATGGTCAGCTTCGACGTTTGGGACAGCCAAACGCCCCGGCTGGAAATCTACGGGACCGAAGGCACGATCTGCATACCCGATCCCGATCCAGGCGACGGTGCAAACATCTTCCAAGGGCCGGTCTGGGTGCGCACCCGTGACACGGCGCGCTGGACAATGCGGCCCCGGCCCGATGCGCCCTCAGATTGGGCCGTGGCCGAAAACACGCATGGGCTGAATTGCGATGCGCGCGGTGTTGGGCTGACGGATCTGGCCATGGCCGTCCGCGAAAGACGCGCGCCGCGCGCCAGTGGCGCGCTTGGCCTGCACCTCTGCGAGGTGATGGACGGCATGTTGCAAAGTCCGGGCCTGGGCCGATTTGTCGATATTGCAAGCACCTGCTCCCGCCCACCCCCATTGGCCGAAACAACCGACCAGGGCCTGAATGTCGATCTAGGAGCTGCACAATGACCATTGAGAATTTGACCATCGGGGACCCGTTTTTTAACATCCGCCTTATAACGGATGAGGACCGATACACGGTTTCTGGCAAGACCATTGTGCTCAATCTGGCGGATCGGCCTGTGACTGTGCGCGAACAGACGCTTGGCACCCTGCAATCTGTTGTTTTGAAAGAGACCGACATTCGCAACGTGGCCCATGCGGTTCTTGTCGAAGGCTTTGCCGATCACGCGAATGATGATGCGCTTATGGCGCGTCTGCGCGACACTTGGCCCTCTGCGTATCAGGTGCGCGGAGAAGAGCGATTGCGCGGCGTCGAACACTATATGTCGCCCAAGGTCTGGATTGGTTCGTATGGCTTCACGCTCTATCACTCCGCCTCGGTTCCGCTGAATGTCGGCTTGCACCGCGAGCACGCTTTTTGCACTGTCCCGGGCTTTCGCGAAGTGCACACCCAGATCATCGGTTTCGGCAAGATGCAGCAATGCCGTGAGCAGGATGTCGAGACGCTCTATCTCGAAGAGCCGATGGCACCCGGGATGACCCACCGCCCGATGTATGACGCCCAGGGCAACTATCCCTGGCACCAATTTGAAACCATGACCCCCTCGGTCTTCATGGCCGTCGAAATGCTACCCGACGGGGCCAGCCCACCGGAGGTTTGACATATGCTTTTGCCTGAAGAGATTGACTTTGACGCCCCGTTTCCCCGCCTGTCCCGGCGCCTTCGTCTGGGTGTCGTCGGTGGCGGACGCATTTCGGGGATGCAGGCCACAGCCGCGCGGTTGACCGACCGTTGGGACGTGGTCGCGGGTGCATTGTCCTCCGATCCCAAGCGCGCCATGGCGGCCGCGGCGGAATGGTATCTGCGCGAAGATCGGTGCTATACCTCTTATTCTGAGATGGCCGCCGCCGAGGCCATGCGCGACGACGGGGTCGACGCGGTGATGATCACCACGCCGAACCATCTGCATTTCGATTGTGCCAGGGCCTTTCTTGAGGCCGGGATCGACGTCTTGTGTGACAAACCTTTGACCAATGAAGTGGCCGAGGCCGAGGCGCTTGTCGCGCTGACAAATCAAACCGGCTGTGTCTTTGGTGTGTCTTACGTCATGTCCTGTTTTCCGATGATCCGGCAAGCGCGCGAGATCGTGGCGGCAGGCGGGATCGGCAAGATCAACCAGATCCACGTTGAGTTCATGCAAGACTGGATGACGCCCGAAGACGTGGCCGAGGCGCCCCATGTCAAGTGGCGGCTTGATCCGGCGAAGTCCGGCAAAACAAGCTGCGTCGGCGATATCGGCACCCATGCCGCGCATCTGGCGCGCTTTGTCAGCCAATTGAGCCTGACCCAGCTTCGCGCCGAGTTCCATGTTTGCGGCGCGCCCAAACCGCTGGAGGACACGGTCTTGGCCTGGACCCGACACTGCGATGTGCCGGGAACCCTCATGGCCACACGGCTCGCTCCGGGCAATCGCGGTGGATTGCGGCTGCGCATTTTCGGGTCCGAAGGCGGGCTGGAATGGGATCTGGAAGACTGCGACCGCCTGAAGTTCAACCGTTTCGGGGAACCCGATCGTATCTTGACCCGTGGCCATGGGCATGGGCTGTCTTCTGCCACGCAAAGGCTTGTTCGCACCGCACGGGGCTTTCCAGAAGGCATCATCGAGGCCTGGGGTAACCTATATACCGAATTCGCCATGGCGGTCGCCGCGCGCAAGGATGATCGCGACTTACCGGGCGGATGGCTTGGTCTGCCGCGTGTGGCAGATGGAGCCGACGGTGTGCGGTTCATCGACGGCTGTGTGCGCTCAAACCAAGGGGCCGGCGCATGGGTCCAGATTGTGTAAATTGATGATTTACAAAATATCAGATGTTTTGTAAATATTAAGAGGATAGAGAGTCGGTTCCGGAGAGCCCGTCATGGCAAAGGCAGCAAAGACCGATGCGCAAAGCCCGCTTTACTCGCTGGCGCATCTGACGTTGATCAATTGTACGCCTGCCGAACTTGTCTATGTGGCTGCCCGTGCCGGTTATGATGCCGTCAGCCCGCGCTTGATCACCATGAACGTGCCTGGGGAATTCACCCATTCACCTCTCGACAAGGCGCAGGTACAGGCGACGAAGACGGCGCTTGAGACAACGGGGCTTCAGGTTCTCGACATCGAACTGGTCCGCATCACCGAGGATTGCGACCCGCGCGATTTTGAAGCCGCGCTGGCGTTGGGCGGCGAGTTGGGTGCCCGTCACGTGATCATGTCGGCCTGGACGACACGGCGGGATGACCGGAATTTCCTGCTGGATGTCTATGCCGAGACCTGCGACCTCGCTGCGCCCTATGGGTTGACAATTGATCTCGAATTTCCGTCGTTCTCACGCCTTAAAACTCTGGACGATGTGCTTGATATCGTCCGTGCCGCAGATCGGCCAAATGGTGGCATACTGGTGGACACGCTTTATCTGCACCTGAGCCGCGTTGATCTGGGCGAGCTTTTGCACGTGCCTCCTGAATGGCTGCATTTCCTGCATATCTCGGACTGCCTGCCCGGCATTGCCGACACCCGCGAGGGTATGATCCAACTGGCCCGCGATGCGCGGCTCTATCCCGGCGAGGGCTGGATCGACTTTGCCGGTATCATCGAGCGCTGCCCCCCGATGAATTACGCCATCGAATTGCCGAACCAAAGCCGCGCGGCCGAGCTTGGATATGAAGAACACGCCCGCCGCTGCCTGACCCACGCCAAAGCAACCTTTGGCGCGGCCCGCTCCAAACGCCGCGTGCCCAAAGCGCTCGCGGCCTGACCCATTATTATTGAACCCAAGAGGAAGCCTTGAATGGCACGTGAGCTGACAGAAGACGAAAAGACCCTGGCCCATGATATGCTGGCGCGTGCCCGTGCCGCCCAGTCGCAAATCGAAGATTGGAGCCAAGAGCAACTTGACCGGCTCAGCCAGGCGATTGCCTGGTATGCCGGAAACGAAAAAACTTTCACGCGTCTGGCGGAACAGGGCGTTGACGAAAGCGGGATCGGCGATCGCGCGGGCCGTCCTGCAAAGCGGTTCAAAATCCAGATGGTGTTGCGCGATGTCTTGCGCACGCCGTCCACAGGCATCGTCGAAGTGGACGACGCGAAGGGTCTGGTAAAATACGCCAAGCCGGTGGGTGTCATCGCATCGCTGATCCCGATGACCAACCCGGCGATGACGCCCCCGGTGACTGGGGTTTCCTCGGCGAATGCGCGCAACGCGGTGATCTTTTCGCCGCATCCGCGCACCGCACAGACGACGTGGGAAATGACCGAGGTCATCCGCGCCGCGTGCCGTGCGGCCGGTGCGCCAGAAGATCTCTTCCAGGCGATCCGCAAACCGTCGATTCCACTGACGCAATATCTGATGAAAATCTGCGACCTGACCTTGGCCACCGGCGGCAAACCGATGGTGGAGGCCGCTTACTCCAGCGGCAAGCCCGCTTATGGCGTTGGTGCGGGAAACTCCTCCATTGTGATCGACGAGACCGCTGACATCGCGATTGCCGCGCAAAATTCGCGCATCTCCAAAACCTCTGACTTCGGCTCGGGATGTTCGGCGGATGGCAATATCATCATCCAGCGGTCGATTTACGATCAGATGGTCGCAGCACTGGAAGCCGAGGGCGGCTATCTGTGCAATGCTGAACAAAAGGCACTGCTGGAAGCGGCGATGTGGGACGAAAAAGGCAACCGGACTTTCCCGACCATCGCGTGCCGGCCTCAACAGACCGCCGAGGTTGCGGGTTTTTCCATCCCCGAGGACCGGAAATTCCTGATGGTCGAAAATCAGGGCCAGATCGGCCCAGAGCACAAGTTCTCCAAGGAGAAGCTCACAACGCTCATGGCGCTTTACCATTTCGAGACCTTCGATGATGCGCTCGAAACTGTTGCGGCCATCTACGATACCGGTGGCAAAGGCCATTCTTGCGGCATCTATTCGCACAATGATACGCATATCGACCGCCTCGCGCGGCTTGCGCCGGTCAGCCGGATGATGGTCCGCCAGCCGCAATCCAAGGCAAACGCGGGCGCCTGGACCAATGGGATGCCGATGACGTCTTCGTTGGGCTGCGGGGTCTGGGGCGGCAATATCACCAATGAGAACGTCACCATGAAGCACATGATGAACTACACCTGGGTCAGTCGCCCGATCGCCGAGGATCGCCCTTCGGAAGAAGAGCTTTTTGGCGAGTTTTACGGTCAGGAGGTCGCGTGATGGACGGCAGCAAACTGGACGGCAAGACCGTCGCGGAACATATCGTCGACTTTCTCGAGCGGCGCGAGGTGCGCCATGTTTTCGGCCTTTGTGGACACACCAATATTGCTGTGCTGGCGGCCCTGGCCGAGAGCCCGATCGACTTTGTCACGGTGCGCCATGAACAGATCGCCAGTCACGCAGCGGATGCCTATGCGCGCGTGCAGGGCAGGGCGTCTGTCGTGCTCAGCCATCTGAGCCCCGGTCTGACAAACTGCGCCACCGGCGTCGCCAACGCAGCGCTGGATTGTATTCCGATGGTCGTAATCGCAGGCGACATCCCGACGCATTACTACGGCAAACACCCGCATCAGGAAGTCAACCTGCACGCGGATGCCGCACAGTGGGAGATTTACCGCCCCTTCGTCAAACGCGCCTGGCGCGTCGACCGGGCTGACCTGATGGCCGAGATACTGGAAAAGGCCTTCCATCTGGCCGAAAGCGGTCAGCCGGGCCCCGTTTTGGTCAATGTTCCAATGGACATCTTCAGTGAAGTGATCCCATCGGACACGTTCAATCGTGTCGCGCTGAACACGCGTGCCCTGAAAAAGCCGTCCATTGACGACGAGACCGCAGCTGAGATCGTGGCTGCGCTGGCCTCGGCCGAGAGCCCGGTGGCCTATGTCGGTGGCGGCATCCTGTTGGCACAGGCTAGCGCGGAATTGCAGGAATTCGTCGAGCATATGGGCCTGCCCGTGGCGCACAGTCTGATGGGGAAGGGCGCGTTGCGTGATGACCACCCTCTTGTCATGGGGATGACGGGGTTCTGGGGCACGTCGCTGGTGAACCAATCTTGCCTGAACGCGGACTATGTTTTTGCCGTCGGCACCCGCTTCAAGGAAGCCGATTGTTCCAGCTGGTATCCCGGTTACACCTTCAATATCGGGGCCAAGGGCAACAAAACCAAGGTTATCCATATTGACATCGAACCGCAGGAGATTGGCCGGAATTATCCCACCGAGATTGGCGTTGTCGCCGACGCGAAAGCGGCATTGCGGGTTCTGACACGCGTGGCAAAAGAGATGTATCCGGACGGGTTTGATCGATCCGACAAGACCGCTGAGATTGCAGAATTCCGCACCGCTTTCCGGGCATCCAACGAAGAAATGCAAACTTCAAACGCTTTCCCAATGATGCCTGAACGCATTTTGGCAGACACCCGCAAAGCGCTGCCGGAAGATGCGATCATCACCACCGATGTCGGCTGGAACAAAAATGGCGTCGGCCAGCAATTCGACATCCTGACGCCGGGTTCTATCCTGACGCCGGGTGGGTTTGCCACGATGGGCTTTGGCCCCCCCGGCGCGATAGGCGCGAAACTGGCGGCACCGGATCGCGTGGTGATCAGCCTCGTAGGGGATGGTGGTTTTGGTCAGAACCCCTCGATGTTGGCGACGGCAGTTGAACTGAACCTCGCGATCATTTGGCTGGTCATGAACAACAACGCGTTTGGCACAATCGCGGGTCTGCAAAAGGCACATTATGGGCTGACCTACGGCACAACTTTCCCCGGCTCGCCGTCTGCGCCCACAAACGGCCCGGGCTATGCCGAGATTGCGCGAGCCTATGGGGCTGAAGGGGTGCGCATCAGCTCTGCCGACGAATTGCTGCCAGCGCTGAGGGCCGCCATTGCAAGTGGCAAACCGACGGTTCTGGACGTCCCGATGATCAACAATCCGACGCCCACAACTGGGCATTGGAATATCCTCGACATCTATTCTCCGGACAAAGATGTAAGCCACGTGTCTACGTGACGCGGTTCGGTTTCGAACGCACAAGGTGATACGGGAGCGAACGGCGCAATTTGTTCGCTCCGGTGTCAAAGTCGGTCGTTTCCGCGATGGGCATCGCGCCTTGACAAAGAAGGTGGTGTGTTCACGCAGGGGCGCGAAATCCCAAAAAGCGACAGCCTGCATCGCGCGCCAAAAGCACTGAGACTTAATTGACTCCAGGCTGCCGGAAAACCCCATAAAGTTGTTGTCACCGCCATGGCAAGACATCACGTGACCCCCGTCAACGCCCTGGTAAAAACAAGGCAAAAACGGCCGTCTCAGAGTTCATGAAAAAGACAGGCGTTGGCTGCTACACCGCGCCGCCATATTCTGCATACCAAAAATTTGTTGGAATTTCTTATTCCTAGCGCCGCATTGACGTATCTGAAAGCCCCGGCTGACAGAGGATCTGCGGCGTCGTCAGGGCTTGTTGATAAAAACACTCGGAAAATTCAAAATTATCTGATTATTTTAGTCGGGATGGGTTGATTTATCGTCCGCTTCCTGTAGTTGACTAAAAAAGTAAGAATAGCA
Source organism: Dinoroseobacter sp. (assembly GCA_042096155.1). Classification (GTDB taxonomy): domain Bacteria; phylum Pseudomonadota; class Alphaproteobacteria; order Rhodobacterales; family Rhodobacteraceae; genus Dinoroseobacter. Next base: position 17,825 of record JBELMC010000004.1, on the reverse strand, counting down.
CTCCAAAGGAGACCCACATGAGAACCAACACATCTATTCTGGCTCTTCTGCTGGCAACTGTTGCAGGCAATGCCTATGCCGAAGGTGAACTGAACCTTTACTCGTCGCGGCACTACGACACTGACGAGCGGCTCTACTCGGATTTCACTGAGGCAACCGGCATCACCATCAACCGGATTGAAGGCAAAGCCGACGCACTGATTGCCCGTATGGAAGCTGAGGGTGACAATTCCCCAGTAGACGTATTTCTGACAGTCGACACCGTGCGGATCACCCGCGCAAAGGAACTGGGACTGCTGCAAAGCATCGACAGCCCGGTCCTGGAAGCGGCAATCCCGGCCTATCTGCAAGATGCCGACAATCAGTGGTTTGCGTTCTCACAGCGCGCGCGCATCCTGTTCTATGACAAGAATGATGTCGAAAATCCGCCCGCAACCTATCAGGATCTGGCAAACCCAGAATACGCAGGAAAGGTGTGCATCCGGTCGTCGTCCAACGTGTACACACAAAACATCACGGCCGCTTTGACAGCGCATCTGGGCGAAGAAGCCATCGGTGACTGGGCCAAAGGCGTGGTTGCGAATTTTGCTCGCGATCCGCAGGGTGGCGACACCGATCAGCTGCGCGGTATCGTATCGGGCGAGTGCGACATCGCGATGTCGAACACCTACTACTTCGCGCGAGCGATCCGCAAAGACGTCTCTGGCCTGTCAGACAGCATTGATCAAATCGGCTGGGTCTTCCCGAACCAGAACGATATCGGCGCGCATATGAATATTTCAGGCGGCGGTGTCGCGGTGAATGCACCCAACAAAGACAACGCGATCAAGTTCCTTGAGTATTTGGCATCCGAGCAGGCGCAGGAATACTTCTCGGCGGGCAACGACGAGTATCCGGCGGTTCCCGGCATCGGCCTTGCAAACTCTGTCGCCAAGCTTGGGATCTTCCGTCCTGATGCGATTGAGCTGAGCGACATTGCTGCAAATATCGGCGCCGCTCAGAAAATCCTGAATGAGGCCGGTTGGAAGTAAGCCGACCTAGATCAGTTCCGAAAGGCGCGTCACATCTGGTGCGCCTTTTTTCATATTTTCTGCTGAGACCGCCAATCCCCGATCTGTACGCATAGCAAGATCACCGGCAAAAGGCCGATCCCGGCGATCATCAGGCTCGGAACCGCCGCGCCTTCCAAACGTTCATCCGAGGCAAGACGAAATGCCTGCACGGCGAGAGTGTCATAATTGAACGGTCGCAGGATCAGGGTCGCCGGTAATTCCTTGATGGTGTCCACAAACACAATCAGCAAAGCTGTCAAAACATTGCTGCGCAAGATTGGCATATGAATGCTGCGCACTGTGCCCCAAGCAGTTCGCCCCAAAACGCGGGATGCCGCGTCAATATTTGGCGTCACCGTCGCCAGACCGCTGTCGTAAGAGCCGATTGCAGCGGCCAGAAAACGGATCATATACGCCGCGATCAAGAGCCAAATTGAGCCTGAAATAAGCAGCCCCGTCGAGATATCGAACCAAGCTTCCATGTGATCATCGAGCCAATTGTCAAACCTGGCAAAGGGGACGAGCAGGCCGACTGCGATGACCCCGCCGGGGACCGCATAGCCCAAGCGGCCGATAAACAAAGTGGCGAGCGCCGTTTTGCCAGACAGGACACGGTTGAAGGTGCCAAGAAGAATAGCCGCACCGACCGTGACAAGCGCCGCAACCGATCCAAGTAAGAGCGAGTTTTGAATGAATCGGATATAACGCGGGCTGAAGATATCCTGCTCAGACCGCAGCCCCATCAGGATCAATGTGACAGTCGGGATGACAACCCCCAAAAGGACAGGCAGAATACAAACGCATTGAGCACCAAGCGCGCGTTTGCCATCCAATTGAAACCGCACGAAAACCTCATGGCGACCTTTGGCGGCGAAACCGGATCGGCCGCGGTTCATGTACTCCAAGGCTGCCACCAACAGAGCAAATGCCAGCAATCCCACCGCCAACTGCGCTGCGGCTGCGCGATCTGCCAAACCGAACCAGCTCGTGTAGATGCCTGTGGCAAAGGTTTGCACACTGAAATGCGCGACCGTCCCGAAGTCAGCGATCGTCTCCATCACAACAAGCAATGCGCCTGCTGCGATAGCCGGGCGCGCCATCGGCAGGGAAATTGTCAGAAATGCCTTCAGCGGCGAGGCCCCAAGCGACCGCGCCGCATAAAACGGCGTTGCCGCTTGCATGCGAAACGCTGTCCGCGCCATGAGATAGACATATGGGTATAAAACCAGCGTCAGCATCAAGGCGGCACCTCCGAGCGAGCGGATTTCCGGAAACCAATAATCCCTTGGCCCCCAACCCATTATATTCCGCAACAGGGTTTGAACGACGCCGGGATGATCCAGCACATCCGTGTAAGCATAGGCCAAAACATAGGCCGGAAACGCCAATGGCACGACAAGCGCAACTTCCAAAATGCGGCGTCCGCGAAATTCGGTCGCAACGACCAACCAGGCCGTCACGCTCCCGATCAAAATCGCACCACCTGCCACCAAGGTGACAAGCACCAAAGTGGTCCAAGTATACGACCAAAGCACAGTCTCAGCGAGCCCGGCCAATGTATCGAGTGTGCCCAGGGTCGCTGCCGCCACGACACCGATGAGCGGCAAGAGACAGATCGCCGCCACAACCAAAGCGGCCCCCGAAATCAGTTTTCTGTCCATGCTTCGCACCATCCTTTTTGTGTCCTGCCCTCGACGGTGTAACGGGAAAATTCCGATAATTACAGTTCTGATTGTTTTTGTCGGGATTGACTAATCTGAGTATTTCAATCAACAATACCAGTGCGAGTCTTAGCCACCCCCTCGTGACTCTCGGTGGGCAGCCCAGACCCTTTGCCAAAAAGGAGATACTGATGGGCCAAAGCCAATTTGAGCGCAGACCACAACCTGCGGAATGCGAGCCACGCACATACTGGCGTGAGGTGCTTTTCGGCGCACTCTCAGGCCTCTATCCAACCGAGGAGCGGCTTGAACAGATGCTTGACCATCTGGAGCGGACGCCATGAATGTCATGACTGAAGTTCCCCAGCCCACAGAGGCCAAACCGCCCCAGAAAATAGACACGTACGACGCCAGAGACCTTGTCAAAGACGGCGTCCAGGCCTGCATCGTTTTGGACGGTCAGACATACTATTTGCGCATCACACGCGCAGGCAAACTGATCTTAACGAAATGAGACTGGATCATCATGCCCGAGGTGGCGCAGCGGTCGATGGCCTCAACCGCATGGCGGCTGGGCCAGCCAATCTCGTGCACAAATTTCGCCTATGGCCGCATTGAGTGTTGGGCCATCTACAGCTGAACAATTCGCCCTGCGCGCGCAAAATCCGCAATACGCCGCCTGCATATTCAACCGACACCGCACCCAATGCCGTACGGCTTCATCAACCCGGTCAAAAAGGGGAACAGCCAAATGAAACATCTTATGTCGACAGCGCTTGGAACGGCACTTCTTGTCGCCACACCGGCGCTTGCGGATAAATCTGCGGTACTGAATACTTACGCAGACATCGCTTTGGCCAAATATGAAGACAGCCTTACAACGGCTCAGAATCTGCTGCGGGCCGTCAATACGCTTATTGATACCCCAGCGGCAGAAAACCTCCAGGCCGCGAAATCAGCATGGCTGTCGGCGCGTGTTCCTTATCAGCAAACCGAAGTTTATCGTTTCGGCAATGCGATCGTCGATGATTGGGAGGGCCAGGTGAACGCCTGGCCGCTTGACGAGGGGTTGATCGACTATGTCGAGGCCAGCTATGGCGGCGCGACTGACGAGAATGCATACGCCGTGCTCAACGTGATCGCAAACCCAAGCTTCACGTTGTCCGGAGAAACAATCGACGCCTCCAAGATCACGCCCGCCCTTTTGGAAGGTGCGCTGCACGAGGCGGATGATGTCGAAAGCAATGTGGCCACTGGTTATCATGCGATTGAATTCCTCTTGTGGGGGCAAGACTTGAACGGTCATGGTCCCGGGACAGGCAACCGTCCTGCGACGGATTACGCGCAAGGTGATGCCTGTACAGGCGGGAACTGCGGCCGCCGCGGCGACTATCTAAAGGCAGCAACGCAGCTGCTGGTGTCCGATCTGGAATGGATGGTCGCGCAATGGCAGGCTGGCGGGGACGCGCGCAGCCAACTGACCGCAGACGAAAACGCCGGGATCAGCACGATCCTGACTGGCATGGGGTCTCTGTCTTACGGTGAACAAGCCGGCGAGCGGATGAAGCTGGGTGTCATGCTCAACGATCCCGAGGAAGAGCATGATTGCTTTGCCGACAACACGCATAACAGTCACTTCTATGACGCGCTTGGCATACGGAATGTCTATCTCGGTGGCCACACCCGCATTGACGGAACAGTCGTGTCCGGCCCGTCCCTGTCCTCTTTGGTGGCCGCCGCCGATGCCGACATCGATGCGGAGCTGACGGCGAAGCTCAGCGCGACCATGTTTGAGATGTCCGAGATGAAGACCGCCGCCGAGGCCGGTTTTTCGTATGATATGATGCTGGAACGCGGCAATTCGCAGGGCGAAGCCCTGATCATGGGCGCCGTCAATGCACTGGTGGATCAGGCCCGTTCGATCGAGCGCGTCGTCGCACTATTGGGCGTCGACAAAATTGAATTTGAAGGGTCTGACAGTCTCGATAATCCGGACGCTGTTTTTCAGTAAGTCGTGTCACCCAGCTTTGACCGGGCACTTTGCTGCCCGGCTTGTGTGCAAGGTAGTTCAGATGGCCAAAACGAAAGCTGCAAAGACCCCAAGCCCCTGCATCGATGTCTGCAAGTTCAAACGCGAAGGGCACTGCATCGGCTGTTCAATGACAAAAGCGCAAAAGTCACTGTTCAAAGAGCTCAAGAAAAACAAGCACCGCGAAGCCTTCGTGGAGATGCTTGTCGGGCAGCAATCCCGCTTGGGCAAATACAGACACTGGGGGCCCCAATACCTACGGAAATGTCTGAAAAAGAAGGTCAAGCCACTCGCGGCGGTACGTGGCGTCGCTTGACCTCCCGGCGTTTGTAAAAACCCCTCGCGCAAGTGGCGACCATGCCGCCTTGCTGCCGGGATCGGTGGCTAGGTCGCGTGCGTGGCCGCCTTTGTGCTTATGGCGAGAAGCGTTTCGTCCTCACGCGAGGTGAGAGCGCAAAAACCATGCAAACTTTTCATGCTCCTGACCGCGTGCAATGCACAGATCCTCGGTCAGCGTATCGCCATGCTTTGACGCCAAAGCTCCTGCCTCGGCAAGCGTTGCTGATAACGTCTCCTGCGCTTCTTGCATGGTTTTTATCATGTCTTTGTCGGACGCGTGGCCGTCATGCTCTTTGATCTTTGAGCGTTTCAACATGCCGGCAAGTGTACCCTCGGCATGGCCCTTGATGGCCTTGATGCGCTCGGCAAGATCATCTTGTGCAACAAAATGGTCCTCATAGATTTTCTGGAACAGGTCATGCAACGGACCAAAGGCCATTCCGGTGACGTTCCAGTGGAAATTTTGCGCAAGCATGGTTGTCACAGCGGTTTCTGCAACGGATTGGTTTAATGCTTCCACGATGGCGGCACGCGCATCAGTGGACAGCGCGACAGCTGTCTGGGTCATCTTGGCTCCCTTGAAATCAAAAATTTCGGCTGGCTTGCAACAGTGCTGGCTGGCGCCCCCAACTAAATAGGCATCTTCAAAGTAGAAGCAAGACGTTTTTAGAATAATTCTAATCTTGAGAAGGACACTCAGCGATCCGACCGATCAAAAAGCGCACCAATCGGCGGTGTTCGAACGCGACGCGAGAGCTCAAAAGAAAGCGCGCACTGTCTTTATCACCCTGGCGGCAAGCCATTCCGAGACGCATGAGCCACTGCTCATCGAAGGTTTGCTCGACCGTACCGGGCGCAAACAGCCGTGCTGGTTTGCCGAATGCCTCACTCAAACATGGCATCAAGGCTTCTGCATGCGCGTCGCGCGATGCAGATCGCTCGACCTTCAGCAATGCACATGCTTCAAATAAGTCTGTCTTTGGTTTGACGCGACACGTCATTGCCACCAACCGCAAATGATTGAGAAAAGCCCAAGCGTCTGGATCAAACACAGCGCTTGCGTCGGCATCCGCAGCACGCGATTGCACCCGGTTTATTGTCGGAATTGTTGGAAATGGCACCATGTCGCAGAGTCTTTCACGTTTGTACCGATATAAGGTCTCGCCACGGCACATTCCTGAGTATATTTATAAGAAATGAAGTTTTTCTCAAGGATAACTCTCACGATTTTGGTCAGTTTTTTGTCACAAATTGCTGACGCAGAGGCTGTTTTGGAGGATTTACACCTTCAAATTGTGCCCAGAACCGCCAGTGAAACGCTGCGGATCGAAAAAGTTGTGCGGCCAACGCTCGATTTTTCAACGCCTGAGCCTTTTGAAACAAAGCAAGCCGGCGGTGCCACAGTCCGGCCCCGGGATACGTCCAATGCTTTTAGCCAAGCCTCTGACAATATCAGCTTTGAGCGTGAGTTGGACTTCAAGGTTGGAAACGGACTGTTCAAAAAGCTCTGGGTGTCTTCGCCTTCCTCAACTCTGGCATCGGACGGTCTTGGCCCGCTCTATAACGCGCGCTCCTGCCAAAGATGTCACCTGAAAGACGGACGCGGGCATCCCCCCGAAGGCCCCGACGATACCGCAGTATCCATGCTTATGCGGGTCTCAATCCCCGGCGGGCCGGACATAGCCGAGATTGAGGGGTATCTCGCGTCACTGCCAGAACCCACATACGGCGCGCAGATTCAGGATTTTGGGATCGCGGGACACGCATCTGAGGCGCATCTTGAAATCACCTATGAAGAGACAGAAATCCAGCTTTCCGGCGGCGAGGGCGCCAGCCTTCGAAAACCAACCTATGCGCTATCGAAGCTTGGTTATGGTCCGACTCATCCTGAGATGATGATGTCACCACGTGTGGCACCACAGATGATCGGTCTTGGCCTGCTCGACGCCATTCCCGCAACGGATATACTGGCTCATGCCGACCCGGATGATCTTGATGGAGACGGTATCTCCGGCCGTGCGCAAATCGTTATGTCACGTGAATACGGTGTGCCCATGCTGGGGCGGTTTGGCTTAAAGGCAGGACAGCCGTCGGTTTGGGAACAGTCTGCAGCTGCATTTCATGGAGATATCGGGATATCCTCGACGCTGTTCCCATCAGGCGCAGGCGAATGTTCCGAAGTGCAGACCGCCTGCAGGGCCGCGCCAGACGGCAATACCCCTGTTCACGATCATGCCGAAATTGGCGATGAAGGCCTCAAGCTCGTCAGCTTTTATGCCTCAAACCTGGCTGTACCGGCCCGCCGCGACGTGGATGATCCACAAGTTCTGCATGGCAAGCGCGTGTTCTACGAGACCGGTTGCATCTCTTGCCATGCGCCAAAATTCGTAACGCACCGCCTGGAGAACCAACCCGAGCAAAGTTTTCAGCTCATATGGCCCTATTCCGACCTTCTGTTGCACGACATGGGGCCGGGGCTGGCGGACAACTGCCCAGAGGGCCGCGCCAACGGCCAAGAATGGTGGACCCCGCCCCTTTGGGGCATCGGCCTGACCGAAACAGTGTCAGGCCACACCTATTTTCTGCACGATGCGCGCGCGCGGTCGCTTCTTGAAGCGGTGCTGTGGCATGGCGGCGAAGCACAGGCCGCACGCGATGCCGTGGTTAAGATGCCACCTGAAGACCGCGCCGCGCTGATCCTTTTCCTCGAAAGTCTAAAAAAAAACCCCCGCAAAAACCGTCGAGTCCCGATTTGACGCGACAGGTCTATAATTTTGGGACGGGTCGCAGGGGCGGTTTTGGACTTGGTTTTGCAAGAAGGGATGCGGCGGCTTGGGTCGGGCAATGTGCGGATCGAACAGGGTCTGCATCGCGAAAAATTGCGGTCACAGTTCGCACGACGAAGCTGTGAGCCGGTGATGCTGATCCACTGTCTTCTTCTTGGCCAATGGCTGGACTCCGCTCTTTCAGGTCAACATAGCTGACCCGCTAACCGTGCGTCTTGTCCGTCCTGCGCGTCGCTACCCTCACCGCCGCTGCCGCGACAAAGGTGAACCCTGTTTTGGACATCGCGTCGAGATCAGACTTTTTTCAGCAGGCCGCTAAAGCGCCGCCCGCCTTTTGTCGATCAAAGCCCGAGCCCGGCGTTCGGCCCGGCGGACACGGATTGCCGTCAAATAGGCTTCTTCTAATGTTTGCGATGACGCACCGATCGTTTTTGCCAGCTCCATGACGAGGGGATCAGTCTCATCGGGTGCAAGTTCTAAAACATCGCGGGCAAGTGCGTCTGCCAGATCCTCGAGAACACTCATTATCGTGTCGTCTCCGTCAAACGGCGTCGGACATAGCTGTCGATATTGCCAAGCAGCGTGTCCATATGTGGCTCTTCGAAAAAGTGTCCGGCGCCTTCTGTTTCCATATGGGTGATGGTGATGCCTTTTTGCTCGTGCAATTTGTTGACCAAATTGACCGTATCGGCCGGTGGCGCAACGCGATCTGCAGATCCGTTTATGATCAAGCCAGAGGACGGGCAGGGGGCCAAGAAGCTGAAATCATACATATTCGCAGGCGGCGAGACGCTGATAAAGCCTGTGATTTCTGGCCGTCGCATCAAAAGCTGCATGCCGATCCACGCGCCAAAGCTAAAGCCCGCGACCCAGCAATGCTTGGAGTTGGGGTTTTGTGATTGCAGATAGTCGAGCGCGGATGCGGCATCGCTGAGTTCACCGATCCCCTGATCATATTCACCCTGGCTGCGGCCAACGCCTCGGAAATTGAACCGAAGCACTGTAAAGCCCATATGATAAAACGTGTAATGCAGATTATAAACCAACCGGTTGTTCATTGTGCCCCCGAATTGGGGATGCGGATGCAGCACAATTGCGATCGGTGCATCGCGGTTTTGCTGGGGATGGTAACGGCCTTCCAAGCGGCCCTCGGGACCCGGAAAAATGACTTCGGGCATACAGGCCGGTCTCCTTACGTCTGGCGGCTGACGCTTGACGGCCAGACACGCGAATTCTAGAACTGTTCTAAAGACATTGAATGTGCTTTGATCTAAAGGTCCTAAGTCGCGATCGCCCGCACGTCAACGTCGACGACGTCCTGACCGAAGGAAACCGCAATGAAATTGAGCACAAAAGGCAGATATGCAATGGTCGCGCTCACTGAGTTGGCGTTGGCCAATTCGCGACAGCTTATCACACTTTCGGAAATCTCAACGAAACAAAGTATTTCACTGACCTATTTAGAGCAATTATTTGTGAAATTGCGCAAGGCGGGCTTGGTTGAATCCGTGCGCGGGCCCGGCGGCGGATATCGTTTGGCAAAGTCGCCTGATGCAATCCGTGTGTCTCAAATTTTGGAGGCCGTCGATGAAACAGTGTCCGCGATGCATCAAGGTGCCGGGGTGACAGGCGCGGCTTCTGGCACAAGAGCCCAATCGATGACCAACCGTCTGTGGGAAAGCTTGAGCGCCCATGTGTATGTTTTTCTTCATCAAACCCGGCTCAGCGATGTTGCCAAAAATGGCTTAACCCCGTGTCCCGCGGTCCCGACGCTATTGACTGTGGTGGATGAATGACGCGCGAGCGGGTATATCTGGACCACAATGCGACCATGCCTTTGCGTTGTGAAGCCAAGGCGGCAATGATCAACGCCATGGATGTCATTGGCAATCCGTCTTCGATTCATAAGGAAGGTCGCGCGGCTAAGCACCTGATTGAAAAAGCAAGACAGCAAGTCGCCGAAGCATGTGGCGCGCTGAATGCCGACATTGTGTTTACCTCTGGGGCGACCGAGTCAGCCGCCTTGGCGCTTCAGGGGCGGCGTTTGCACAGTGGCGATATTGAGCATGATGCCATCGCCGCCTGGACCTTGAATGATCTGTCCGTCTCGGCACTGGGGCATGTCGAGGTCCATGATCCGTCAAGGACTGTGTTACAGGCGGCCAATTCAGAAACAGGCGTTGTCCAAGACCTGCCTGTCGGATTGGCGCTTGTTGATTTCACCCAGGCGATTGGCCGCAAACCTGTAGCATTTGATTGGTCTGGGGCTGAGCTTGGGATTCTGTCGGCGCATAAATTTGGCGGACCCAAAGGCATCGGCGCTTTGTTGGTCAAACGGGATGTGGATCTGGCGCAAATTTTGCGCGGCGGTGGGCAGGAAATGGGACGGCGCTCAGGCACCGAAAACATACTGGGAATCATTGGGATGGGTGCCGCAATTGAAGTTGCGTCTCAGGATTTGGAGCGCGGTGTCTGGGATCAGATTGCCCAATTTAGAAATATTCTAGAATTCGCTCTTGGCACCATTGCAAAAGAGACTATTTTTGTTGCACAAGACAGCGAACGTCTTGGCAATACGAGCTGTTTTGCAGTCCCGGGTTGGAAAGGTGAAACACAAGTGATGCAGATGGATCTGGCCGGATTTGCTGTTTCCGCAGGATCCGCGTGCTCAAGCGGCAAAGTAAAAGCCAGTCGGGTCTTGCGCGCGATGGGGTTCAATGAACAAACAGCAGCGTCTGCGATCCGGGTGTCCTTGGGTCGAGACACGACTAAAGATCATGTGGAGCGCTTCGCGGAGGCATGGGGCGCGTGTTACCACAAATTTAAAAATAGGGCTGCCTAACCCACGGATAAAACGAGGGCTTCTTTGCTCTCGCAATAAAGGGTTCGAATATGACCGCACTTGATGCCGATCAACGTGACGATATACGCGAAGGCGTGGATCGTGAAACGGTTGAAACCGTTGAGGCGATGTCCGGTAAATACAAACATGGCTGGGAAACTGAGATTGAGATGGACTATGCCCCGAAAGGCGTAGACGAAAACATTGTAAGATTGATTTCAGCCAAGAATTGCGAACCTGAATGGATGACCCAATGGCGCCTGGACGCGTTTGCGCGGTGGAAGGAATTGCGCGAGCCGAGCTGGGCAATGGTTGATTATCCGGCAATCGACTACCAGGATCAGTACTATTATGCGTCTCCCAAAAGCATGGCGCAAAAGCCAAAGTCGTTGGACGAAGTTGATCCAAAATTATTGGAAACATACAAAAAGCTTGGAATCCCATTGAAGGAGCAAATGATCCTTGCCGGGGTCGAGGGCGCTGAAGCGGTCGTCGACGCGCCGCGCAAGGTCGCCGTGGACGCGGTCTTTGACAGTGTATCGCTTGGAACCACTTTCAAAGATGAGCTGAAGAAAGCCGGTGTTATTTTCTGTTCGATTTCGGAAGCCATTCAAGATCACCCTGATCTGGTTCAAAAATACCTTGGAACAGTTGTTCCAGCATCTGACAATTTTTTTGCCACGCTGAATTCTGCGGTCTTTTCGGATGGCTCTTTCGTTTATATCCCGCCGGGCGTCCGCTGCCCGATGGAGCTTAGCACCTATTTCCGGATCAATGCCGAGAATACGGGCCAATTTGAACGGACACTGATTATTGCAGATAAAGGAAGTTATGTCAGTTACTTAGAAGGGTGTACTGCGCCACAACGAGATACCAATCAGCTTCACGCAGCTGTTGTTGAACTGGTGCTTTTGGACGACGCTGAGATAAAATACTCAACTGTTCAAAATTGGTTCCCGGGCGATGAAAATGGCGTTGGTGGGATTTACAACTTTGTCACAAAGCGTGCCGATTGCCGGGGCAAACGATCAAAGGTAATGTGGACACAGGTCGAAACCGGGTCTGCGGTGACTTGGAAATATCCGTCTTGTGTTTTGCGCGGTGAGGACAGCCAAGGTGAGTTTTACTCGATCGCGATTGCAAATAACATGCAACAGGCCGATACCGGCACGAAAATGATACATTTGGGCAAAAACACAAAATCCCGGATTGTTTCGAAAGGTATATCGGCGGGTCAGGCGCAAAATACCTATCGAGGTCTGGTGTCTATGCATCCGAAAGCCAAAGACAGTCGAAACTATACCCAATGTGACAGTCTCTTGATTGGCGACAAATGTGGAGCCCACACGGTTCCCTATATCGAGGTGAAAAACAATTCGAGCCGTGTCGAGCACGAGGCGACAACATCGAAGGTTGATGACGATCAGCTGTTTTATTGTCGGTCGCGCGGGATGGACGAAGAAGAGGCGGTCGCCTTGGTCGTCAACGGATTTTGCAAAGAGGTTCTTCAAGCCTTGCCGATGGAATTTGCAATGGAGGCGCAACAGCTTGTCGCGATTTCACTCGAAGGATCTGTTGGTTAGCAGCCGTCAGTAGATACGTTTATTGAATATATGATGCAGCAACATAAATTCGTTTTCCGGTCAAGGCCTGTCAGCTCTGCACGCAAAATGCGGCCGTGACGGTTGGCCGGTGGTCGCTCCAAAGGAAAAAATATGCTCAACATCGAAAACTTGCAGGTGAAACTTGAAGAGGAAGACAAGCAGATCCTCAAGGGTGTCAATTTGAAAATTGCGCCGGGTACTGTGCATGCGATCATGGGACCCAACGGCTCTGGCAAGTCGACGCTGTCATATGTTTTATCGGGTCGCGATGGCTATGAGGTCACTGGCGGTGCTGCAACATTGAACGGAGAAGATCTGCTTGAAATGGATCCAGAACAGCGCGCTGCGGCCGGACTTTTTTTGGCATTTCAATATCCGGTGGAGATCCCGGGGGTTGGAAATATGACGTTTTTGCGGACTGCTGTGAATTCGCAACGCAAAATGCGCGGTGAAGACGAATTGTCAGCGGCGGACTTTCTGAAAGAGGTGCGGGCAAAAGCAAAATCTCTCAAGATTGACGCGGATATGCTCAAGCGGCCGGTCAATGTCGGGTTTTCTGGCGGCGAAAAAAAACGCAATGAAATCCTTCAGATGGCGATGCTGTCTCCAAAGATGTGTATTTTGGACGAAACCGATTCTGGCTTGGATGTAGACGCGATGAAATTGGTGTCGGACGGGGTAAATGCGCTTCGCAGCGAGGGCCGCTCGTTTCTGGTCATAACCCATTATCAGCGGCTTTTGGATCACATCAAACCAGATATCGTACATATCATGGCAGCAGGCCGGATTGTGAAATCTGGTGGTCCGGAGCTTGCGTTAGAGGTCGAGAATAACGGCTACACGGATATTTTGGAAGAGGTTGGCTGATGTCTCTTCCTGCCGCGAAACAAAGTGCGATTGATGAAACGCTTTTGTCGTTGACAATGCCAGCTTGCGGGGTTTGGGGCCGGGAAGCGCGAGATTGTGCGCTGGCACGCGTGACTGCGCAGGGGCTGCCCAGTCAACGCGATGAATATTGGCGGTATACCAACCCGCAGGCGTTGGTGACGCCAAATCCTGCCAAAGCCGCTTTGTTTCACGACGACGAAACACCTTTGTTTTCAGACATGGACTGTTTGAAAATCGTGTTTGTGGATGGGCTCTTCGACGCTGATAAATCCGATTGCTTTGATCTGGAAAACATTGAAATTCAAAGGCTTTCAGAAACGATGTCGGCGGACATACATTGGGCAAAAGACGTATATGGCGTGTTGGAAGCCAAAGGTCAGGATCCGGTGCCGCGGCCTTTGGCGGCTTTGAACACCGCTTATGCGTCCGATGGAGTCTGCATTCGGGTCACCGGCCAAGTTTCAAAGCCGGTCAATATTGTTTATGTGCACAATTCAGAGACTTCGGACGTGATCTTGCACCATGTGATCCGGGTTGAACCCGGTGCGCAGGCCACGATTTTAGAAAACGGATCTGCCGCTGCACGGTTCAGCAAGTGCATCGAAATTGATGTCGCAGATCGCGGCGTGCTGCATCACGTACAGGCGCAGGGCCGCAATCATCAGCGCAAGGCGGTCACACATATTTTTGCGCATCTTGGAACACAAAGCACGTTCAAGTCATTTACAATGACGGTAAATGGCGTGCTGACCCGGAATGAAGCGATCGTGGACTTCACAGGCGATGACGCCATCGCACATATTGCCGGTGCTTCGCTCGGCGATGGCGACTTTCATCACGATGATACCGTTTTTGTCACTCATGGTGCCCAAAATTGCGAAAGCCGACAGGTCTTTAAGAAAGTCCTGCGAAATGGCGCAACGGGGGTTTTCCAAGGTAAAATTTTGGTAAAACAGGTCGCGCAAAAAACCGACGGCTACCAAATCAGCCAATCTTTGCTGCTTGATGATGACAGCCAGTTTCTGGCCAAGCCTGAGCTTGAGATCTACGCCGACGATGTTGTGTGCTCTCATGGATCAACCTCGGGTGCGATCGACGAAACTGGCCTGTTTTATCTTCGCAGTCGCGGCATCCCAGAAGGCGTCGCGACTGACCTGATGGTGATCGCGTTTCTGGCCGAAGCCATCGAAGAAATCGAAGATTCCGAAATTGCTGAGGATATCACAGCAAGACTGAAATCTTGGCTCGAGCGGCGTCGAAGCGCACCATGTCCCTGACCCGCGATTTATTGGCAAGCTACACCCGACCCCGTCAGGTGATCCGACGGTTGCTCGACCGGGGCGAAAACGATGCTTTTGCGTTTGGGATTCTGATGATTGCCTGCGGTGTTTTGTTTGTGTCGCGGTGGCCCAGCCTGGCCCGCGCGGCACATCTTGATCCAGAAATTCCACTTCAAGCTTTGCTTGGTGGCGCCCTGATGGGTTTGGTTTTGATTGCACCGCTGATGTTTTATGTGATCGCCGGGGTCAGCCATTTGGTTGCTAAGATTTTTCAGGGCAGAGGAAATTTTTACGGGGCACGACTTTCGCTGTTTTGGTCGCTTTTGGTGGTGTCTCCACTGGTGTTGTTGCGTGGTTTGGTCGATGGCTTCATTGGCGCAGGGCCACAAGCGACCCTCATGGCGGGCGGGCTCAGCCTTACATTTATATATATTTGGTTGGCCTGCTTGGTCGAAGCAGAATCCTGACCCTCAGCGAGTGTTAAACGAGATGACTTGGACGTTTCAAAATTTGATGAGCTTGGTTGGTCACACATTGCGTGATCCCAAAGAGGGCGCTTCGACGATCTTAAATTTTGCGCTCCCACGGGCAATCATCTGGCAATTGCTGGCCGTTGTTGTGTTGATCAGCGTTGTCTTGGGGCACGCCACGCAGGCTCTTTTTTCCAGTGGGTCCAGCGAGTTTGCAAACCCTCCCTTTGCGCTTTCACCGTTTTCAGCGGTGGTCGTCCATGGCGCTTTGTTGGTTGTGACTGTCTATTCTGCGTTTTGGATCGGAAAAATATTCGGTGGCAATGGCTCTTTTGAAGAAGCCCTTCTTTTGATCACTTGGATGCAATTTATTTTTGTGGTGCTCCAAGTGGCTCAGACTGTGTCTTTGCTGTTCTTTCCCGTCGTTGCAAGCTTGATTGGATTGATTGGGTTTTGTTTGTTCTTTTGGCTTTTGACAAATTTTATTGCCGTTTTACATGGATTTAAATCGCTTGGTTTGGTTCTCGCCGGGATCATAGGCTCGGTGATTGGCATTGTTGTGGTGCTTTCAATTATGTTGCCGCTGCTTGGCATCACACTTCCTGGGATGGGTCATGTTTGATATTGAAAATGTTCGCGCCGATTTTCCGATTCTGAGCCGCGAGATCCATGGCAAGCCTTTGGTTTATCTCGATAATGGGGCATCGGCCCAAAAGCCTCAGATCGTGATTGATGCGATGACGCATGCTTATTCCCAGGAATATGCAAATGTTCACAGAGGGTTGCATTACCTTTCCAATGTGGCCACCGAGAAATATGAGGCCGTCCGGAAAACCGTCGCGCAGTTCTTGAATGCCCCAGATGAAAACAACATTATTTTGAATTCCGGCACAACCGAGGGCATCAATATGGTGGCCTACGGCTGGGCGATGCCAAATTTTGAACCCGGCGATGAGATCATCCTGTCCATCATGGAGCATCACGCAAATATTATTCCGTGGCATTTTTTGCGCGAACGACAAGGTGCGGTTTTGAAATGGGTTGAGACAGATACAATCGGTGATCTGGATGTCCAAAAGGTCATTGACGCCATAGGGCCTCGGACGAAATTAATTGCAATAACACAACTTTCCAATGTGTTGGGGACTTTGGTCGATGTAAAATCAATCATCGAGGCAGCACAGGCGAGAGGTGTCGCAGTATTGGTGGACGGCAGTCAATCCTCGGTGCATATGCCAATTGATCTGACCGATTTGAAACCTGATTTTTTTGCTGTGACGGGGCACAAATTATACGGCCCGTCCGGGTCAGGTGCGATTTACGTGTCCTCTGATCGTCTGGCCGAAATGCGTCCATTCTTGGGGGGCGGTGATATGATCCGCGACGTTGGTCGAGAAAAAATCGGCTATGCCGACGCCCCAATGAAATTCGAGGCAGGAACGCCCGGCATTGTCCAGACCATTGGACTGGGGGTGGCGCTTGATTATCTGATGACGCTCGGGATGGAGAATATTGTCAGCCACGAATTGAAGCTGCGAGACTATGCAAGAGCCCGTCTGGACGGTCTGAACTGGCTGAACGTGCAAGGACAAAGTGTCGATAAATCCGCGATTTTTTCCTTCACACTGGATGGGGCGGCGCATGCCCATGATATTTCAACCGTTTTGGACAGAAAGGGCGTTGCCGTGCGCGCGGGCCATCATTGCGCGCAACCGCTGATGCAGCATCTCGGCGTACCCGCGACCTGCCGCGCGAGTTTCGGTTTGTATAATACAGAGCAGGAAGTCGATGTTTTGATTGATGCATTGGAGCTGTGTCATGATCTTTTCGCCTAGACGCTTTTCAGATTGCGGGGCGCCATCGTGACAGATATACCGACGAGGAAGCACCTATCGCTTAGCTGGATAGAGCGTTGCCCCCAAAAGGTATGACGCGAACCGACCGGCTTGGTGGATGATGCGAATAGATAATGTCCGGGACACCCGCGCTTTCGGTGGGGCCCCGGAAACGAGCGGTCCCGTAGCTCAGCTGGATAGAGTGCTTGCCTCCGAAGCAAGAGGTCACAGGTTCGAATCCTGTCGGGACCGCCACTTTTTTAAACATGGGGCCGCTGACGATTGGGGGCGAAAATAGTACGTTTCGCCCGCTAAGCCCTGTCCGTAAGGGGATCTCTTTTCGGTACAGCCCGCATATTTTCCCAAAAATTAAGCAAAACCTTGGCTTCAATGTGCCGTATAGCCGGTACGGTAAAGTTCTCAAAACAGGAACCATATTCGTGCAGCGGACATTTACAGCAATACGTCTCAATGGCGGTTCTCGGGACGCAGCAGACCTTTGGCGCATGTCCTCAAACGGCTGCTTTCAATCGCTGTCACCTCTTAGGATGTCACCCGTCTAACGGAAAACCAGACCCAAAAGCTCAGGGCTACTGCTAACGCAGAAATGAAAGTCATGATGGTACCGGGTACAAAGTTCACGTAGCCGGGAAAGTCGACGAATAGTAGATAGCCAATATCGGCAAGACCGCCCACCATGCCCGTCACCCAAATGGCTGTAATGTTTTGACGCCAGATCAGAATTGCTCCGATGATCGTTGCGATGCCGAACCAACCCAAGTTCCATGCATGTTGATTTAGCACGCCCTCAACAGCTGCGTGATAGTCCGCTTCCAGCGCAACCGGATCAACGGCGTCAGCAATAACTTGAAAGCCGCTTGTAGCATCACTCGTTAGCAGCATAAGGCCCGCGATCGTATGCACCAACCCCCAAATGATCCAAAGGATTGCGGCGACTTTGAGCGCCAATTTCTGTGAGTCTGCCATGTCATCTTCCTTTTGTTGCAGTTATAACGGCACCGCGTTAAATTGATTAATC